>JARFQX010000111.1 GCA_029287555.1 Rubripirellula sp.
CCCGAAGGGCCGTTCCGGCTTTTGGTGTCTGACCCCTTTTCCCGGCCACCCAAAATCCAAGGTTTGACAAAGCACCAGTTCATTTTCCGCGACGTCGCACCACGATCGTCTTCTCCCCGACCTCAGTGAGCCCGCCCGTGAAGTCGCGTGTATTTGAGTACCTCGCCGAAGCGGTGCGCAGCCCGAGTGAGAAGTTGTCGCGCGGACAGCAGTTCGTTCGCCAGAGCTGGGAACTGGCCGTTTATTGTTGGCGCCAGCTGCAGTTCCACCGGGCCGAAGGAATGGCCGCCGAATTGACGTACCGCACCGTTTTCGCACTGATCCCGGTTGTCGTCCTCGGCCTGGTGATGTTCCGCATATTCGGTGGACTGGATGAGGTGCAGAACAAAGTCGAATACCAACTCTATTCCTTTTTTGGTGTTCCGGAGATCCCGGACGACACGTATGTCTCTCCGGCAACGCTGGAGAAGTCTCAGCAGTCCGAAGATGCGACCATCACGCTCAATGCGACTCAGAGCGACGATCCCGGTGGCACTCAAATGATGACTTCGGCCGATGAGCCGACCTCAGCTGACCAAGATGCAGACGCGGCGGTCGAAGACGCCACCGATTCGGATTCCGACCGCACGAGTGATGAAGCTTCCACCGAGGCACCGGTGCGTTTGGGTGATCAAGAGGAGGCCGATCGGGTCGCTGGTGGCGCGGCCCAAACTCAGCCCGCCCCACAGACTAAGCCCCGCGCCGAAGCGGAACCGGCTGAAGCGGAAACGGCCGAAGAGGCAGCCGCCAGGGACGAAGCGGAGCGACAGCAAAGCCAACGCGAGGCCCAGGCGAGCATCCGCCGCAAATTGCACGAAGTCACCTCGATGGTGTCGAACATTGACTTTCGTTCAATCGGGGTGTTCGGCTTGTTGCTGTTCATCTACGCCGCGGTTGCCTTGGCCGATGCAACCGAGCATCTCTTCAATCGAATCTACGACGCCCCGTCTCAAAGACCCGTGCACCTTCGCATTGCGATTCACTGGTCCATCATCACGCTCGGCAGTGGATTGTTGGCGATGAGTCTCTACATGTCGGGCCAAGTCATCGAATGGTCAGGTACCGTGGGTGCCAACTCGACCATCAGGTGGATTCTCAGTCACGGTTTATCGATTCTGTTCGCCTGGGTTCTCCTATTTTTGCTCTACGCGTTGATGCCCAACACGCACGTCTCGGTGCGCGCGGCAATGATTGGATCGCTGGTAGGGTCCCTACTTTGGGAAGCCGCCAAGTTTGGTTTTCAGATCTATGTCGTCAAGGCGGTTCCCTATTCGAATATCTACGGATCGATTGGGTTGATCCCCTTGTTTCTTTTCTGGATCTATGTCACCTGGCTCATTGTCTTGTTTGGGTTGATATTGACCTACACGCTGCAAACTTTTGGTGGTCGACTTCCCAGAAAACTTCGTGATCGCAGGGGCGTTCTGTTGCACGGCGATCCAGACTGGATGTTGCCGATCATGTGCGAAGTTGGAAGAGCTTTCGACGAAGGCAAGCCGATTCCCCAACAGAAACTGGCGGACCAAATTGGACTATCGAGCCGCGAAGTGCGTGAGATGACGGAGCAGCTAATCGAGGCGAACATGCTGCGACGAGTTGCCGGCGAAGAAGATAGCTTGACGCTGGCCAGGCCGGCCGAGCGGATCCAAATTGTGGACATCTTGAACCTTGCCCACCACGTGCGCCCCACCAATGACCACCCGGCCTGGAAAACGCTGGCGAATCTAAAACAGGCAGAAAGGGACGCGGCCCTCGGCAAGACACTTGCGGATTTGGTTACCTGAAGCACCTCGTCGGAAGACCTGGCCAGATGGACTCGATCTCTCGCTGGATAGTCCGCGGGGTGAACCTACTATTCGAACGACGCGAGTTTGGGAACGGCTCGAAGTTTCGTCCTGGGATTCGTCCTAACATTCGTCCTGGGACACCTGAGCATTCGCCGCCTGAGCCCTCTTTCGTTTCAGAGCGACTCTTCGACGCCGCCCCCAAATATCGCCATTGCTGGACAGGTGATAGCCCTGGCAACGCTTGCAGAAATAGGCCCTGCGAGGCTGCTCCTTGGAACGCCGTCCCCAGTGAGCCTTCTTGACCGCAAGATGGGCGGCCCGCGCCGTGGCGTACCGCTCCTTGCCTGTTTCCGGACACTCTCCATTCACCGCTCTCACTCCATGCTTGGGCGCTGATTCGACGCATGGTAGGTCGCTTTGGACAGGCGCGTCAACAATCGGTTGAGCTAAATAAGCGTGCGCGATTGTGGAACAGTGCGGAACTCTTCGTGCTCGTGCTCGTGCTCAGCGAAGCGGTGCTCGCAATCGAAAAGGATGGTAAGAGCCGCGCCAATTGGTTCGAGCACGAGCACCGTCGCGAGCGACTGAGCACGAGCACGAGCACGACTAGCAATTCACAATCGCGCACACTTATTTAGAGTGCATTCACACGAGGGGCCCCGTTGTCTCTACGTGTGCGCGGACTGAGCCATCGTTTGTGTCGCAACACGACGTTTGCTAAATGAATAGGCGTGCGCGATTCTGGAGCCCTGCAAAACTCCGCGTGCTCGTGCTCACCGAAGCGGTGCACGTCATCGAAGGGATCGTCATGAACCGCGTCAATCGATTCGTTCGTCGAGCGCGAGCACTGTGGCAATCGACTGAGCACGGGCACGAGGAAGATGAAACCATCATTTCGCGCCCCTATTTGGGGCCGTAAATTGGCCGGTCTGCCATATGCGAGTCAGGGTCTCACGGCCCCGCAAATCGCTTGTGCGGCCCACCTCTTGCAGCTACATTCAGTGGGCTGTCTGCGTCGAACCTGATTCGAGGCGGCAAGTCTTTGCTCGGCTGGCTTCCTCCCGCCAAACCGCCAGGATTTCCATGATTGTTCGGGGAAAGTGGATCAAGAATGCCCAGCCCGGCACCACCGTCTCGGAGGTGGCCGTTGAGTCGGTGCGTTTGCGGCTCGAGGCAGTCTCGCACTTCCTGCCTTTGGCGGCCAAGAAATCGCACGACGACATTGAATACGTCCACCAGTTGCGGGTTGCGACGAGGCGCGCAAACGCGGCCCTGCAAATCTACGGGGAATTATTGCCACGCAAACGTGTCAAAGCGATTGCCAAAGAACTGCGACGGATCCGCAAAGCTGCTGGAGACGCTCGCGACCTGGATGTGCTGGCGATGCGACTGGGAGAAGAACTCCTGGGCAACGAGCAGAGCAACCTCGGCTTTGTATTGGACGAGATTGCCGCTTTTCGCAAGCGTGCCCAAAAGCCCCTGGTCACCATCCACCGCCACGCGAAACGAACGGGATTCAAGAAGAGGTGTCGCAAACTCGTGAAGCGGCTTCGATGGCGGGGCGAGAGCCGAGAACCGACTTTCTTGGATTTTTCCAGGGGTTCGATGCGACCGTTAGTCGACGACTTTTTCGCGGCGGCCAGCGAAGATCTTTCCGAGATTGCGGCGCTGCATCAAATGCGGATCAAGGGCAAGCGAGTTCGCTACGCCATGGAATTGTTGTCGGCCGCTTTCGAGCCATCCTTCCGCGGAGAACTCTATCCGGTGTTTGCGGAGGTACAGAGCAAGCTCGGTACTATCAATGACCACGCGGTGGCCATCGCCACTCTCGGAGCGTGGAGCGAACGTGCCAAGAAGCGAAAGAGCCGAGTCGAACTCGCCCAGCTTGTCGCCAACGAAAAGTCACAGCTTGAGTCCCATTGCCAGCAGTTCCGCGACTGGTGGACGGACGATCGAATCTCTGCGTTGGCGAGCCAGTTCGACCGGGCGTTGCACGAAGCACCCCCAAACCGACCATTGCAAGAAGACGAGCTTCCCAGCCCGGATCCCGTTAACCAAAACTACCCGTGATGTAGAGTTCGGTGCGTTCCTGTTTCGGCCTGGTAAAGACATCCGCCGTCCTGCCAAACTCGATCAGTGTTCCGTTGTATAGAAACATCGTGTAGTCGGAGATCCGAGATGCCTGCTGCATGTTGTGCGTAACGATCATGACGGTGTAGGTGCCTCGGAGGGTCGACACCAAGTCCTCAATCTTGCTGGTCGAGCCCGGATCGAGTGCGGAGGTGGGTTCATCGAACAGAATCACGTCTGGATCAACGGCCAGCGCCCGGGCAATGCACAGACGCTGCTGTTGGCCGCCGGAGAGTCCCAGCGCGTTGGTGGCTAAACGATCCTTGACCTCGTCCCACAGCGCCGCCTCACGAAGGCTGCGTTCGACAATTTCGCTGAGCTCCGCTCGATTGGTCGCCATCCCGTGCAAGCGAGGTCCGTAGGCGACGTTCGCATAGATGCTCTTGGGGAACGGATTGGGTTTTTGGAAGACCATCCCGATTCGGCGGCGAAGCCAGACCACGTCGGTTCCCGGACCGTAGACATCATCGCCGTCCAACTTCATCATTCCCGACGTGCGACAGCCGGGGATCAGGTCCGTCATGCGGTTGACCGCGTTGAGAAACGTGCTCTTTCCACAACCGCTGGGCCCGATAATTGCCGTCACCTCCGCGCGGGGAATTCCCACCGAGAGTTCGTCAACTGCAATCGTATCCCCGTAATACACACAGAACTCTTCGCAGGTCAGCAGTGGTTCAGATTCCACCCCGTCCGGTCGATCACGACGGTGAACGTGCTTGGCAAATTCCGAGATCGCCTGCTGACGAGATGGAGCGTTGGCTGCAGCCACGGTACTCTCGAGCGTTGCCTGAATCCGGTTGTCGTTTGAGTTCGTCACCTTTGAACCATTTGTTGTTGTCGGCCAAACACAGCCAAGCGTCCGTTCGACATCCTACCACCTTTTCTCCGATCGAGTTCGGATCACCAAGGCGACCGCGTTGAGCGCGAAGAGAACGACCAATAGTAACAAAATGGCGAGCGCGGCCCGCTCCTCGAAGGCGCGTTGAGGCATTTCCCACCAGGAGAAGATCTGTGCCGGCATCACCGTCGAAGCGTCAAGCGGAGTCAATGGGGGATCCGGCACAAACGCGACCAGACCAACGATGATCAGCGGCGCGGTTTCACCCATTGCCTGGGCGATGCCGATGATCGCCCCGGTGAGGATTCCAGAGATTGAGGCGGGCAATACATGGTGCGTTACCACTTGCCAACGCGTCGCGCCCATCGCGAATCCCGCCATGCGGATCGAATCGGGAACGGCGCGCAAGGCCGCACGCGAACTGATAATGATGATTGGCAGCGTCATCAGTGCCAGGGTCGCGCCGCCGACCAAGACCGAAGCACGGGGCATGCCGAAGAAGTTGATCAGGGTTGCCAGGCCAAGCACCCCGAAGAGGATCGACGGAATCGCCGCCAAATTGTTGATGTTAACCTCGATGATCTGGGTCAGCCAATTGTCAGACGCAAATTCTTCGAGGTAAATCGAAGTCAAGACTCCGATCGGAACGCAAATCACGAATACCAAGGAGAGAACGTAAACGGAACCGAGAATAGCCGACTTCATCCCCGCCGCTTCCGGCAATTTCGAGTCGCCGTTGACGAAGAAGTAGCGATTGAAGACGAGATGTATCCGGCCGTCTTCCCGGAGCCGATCAATTCGCTCACGCCGATTCCACGACTCCACAGCCTGCTCGAGTTGCTCTCGAGTGGGAATGATCATCCCCTTGGAATCGGATTGTGTCTGGGATGCGGCGGACCTCTCCTGGAACGCCGCCATGATCGCATCAAGATCGGGATCGGCAACGATCGGCTTGCCGATCAGACCCATCCAGGACTCGTACTGGGACGAACGAAATCCGATCTCACTGTATTTCCCCTTGACGTACTGGTCGACGTCGGATTCGGCTAACACCCATTGCTCGATCGTCTTGCCGTCACCGAACTCGCGCCGATTGAATTCGGACCGAAGCATTTTGGCGTAGTCCAGCATCTCGGCCGATTCCTTGACCTCGTCGTCCAGCCCGGTTGAATCGGTGAGGAACTGTTGTAGCTGAGGCGATCCTCGCAACCATTCCCGGCGAACGGTCCCCTCCAACGCCGGGTCTTCACTGAAATTGCGGCGGAGTCGCTCGAGCCCGGTTCTGTTGATCATCGCCAACAAGTGCTCCCGAGGCACATGCCTGGGCGCGGCGTCTCGCATGAAGATCGGCAAATCGTCGGCCGTGAGCGTGAGGTCTTGGATTCCCGACGCCGGATCGCGGGCAACGGACTCATCGTAGGTGACGGGCACGTTGATCTCGGCCCGCCTTCCTTCTCGCGAAACCTCCCGAACTCGAGAATGGCTGATCAGATCGCGAACTTCCTCGGGAAAGGCGGTGGGAGGAGCCTGCACGGTCTGCTCATTGAAAGTAATCTCGGTCAAGATCTCCGTTTGACGCAACGCGGAACTGCCGCGCCAAACGAGATCCCCCAAGAAAAAAGCCAGGAATGCGGCTGCGATGGCGACCGCGGCGATCGCATACCCCTTGAATCGACGGTCACGTCGATAGCGACGTTCCAGACGGGTGCGTTCGCTCGCCCGCGTCGTCCGACGCTTCTCTTGCCGCTCGGCATTCGTCGTCTCGGGTACCATTTTCATCGATCTCGGGTTATTCAAAGCAGCAGACCTTTGCTTGTTGCATCTCAGTCCGCTTCGTAGCGTTGTCGAAATCGACGAATGATGATTACGGAGACAATATTGAGGATGAGCGTCACGACCAACAACGACAATCCGAGACCAAAAGCGGAAAGTGTCTGAGGATTATCATAAGCAAGGTCACCGGTCAGGTTGGCAACAATGTGAACCGTCACCGTGGTCATTTGCTCGAGCGGGATGGGGGTCAAGTTGGCCGCCATACCGGCGGCCATCACCACGATCATTGTCTCACCAATGGCCCTTGAGGCTGAGAGCAGAAAGGCCGAGACGATCCCTGGGAGGGCGGCCGGCAGCACCGTTCCCTTGATCATTTCAGACTTTGTCGCGCCGAGGGAGAGCGCGGCTTGGCGAATGTTCTGCGGTACCGACGTGATCACGTCGTCGCAGAGCGAAGACATGAACGGAATGATCATCACGCCCATGACAACGCCAGGTGCCAAGGCGTTTTCAAAGCTCGTCTCGAGCCCGAGGCGGGTGAAGAAATTGACGATCAGGGGAGCGACCGTGATCGCCGCGAAAAACCCATACACCACCGTCGGGATCCCTGCGAGGATCTCAAGCATTGGCTTGAGGAGGCGGCGGGCCTTGCGAGACGAGTATTCGGCGAGATAGACCGCCGCAAGCAGACCCAAGGGAACTGCGACCAACATGGCAATCGCCGAAATCATCAAGGTGCCCGCAAATAGCGGAACCGCCCCAAACTCCGACTCCGTTCCTTGTTCACCGCCCCGGCCGGCCGACTCGAGAAACGCTCCGCCAGGCGCCCAGGTTGTGCCGGTTATGAACTCGATGAAACTGACTTGGCGGAAAAAACGCGCTGCCTCGAAAACGACTGAAAGCGCGATGCCAACCGTCGTCAAAATCGAAATCAAGGCTGTCCCGAGCAGCATCAAGTAAACAAATCGCTCACACAGCACGCGAGCGTTCAATTCGGCCTTGATCAATCGTAATGCGGGCCAAACCAGCAGCAGGGGCAACGCAATCCAGATCGCCGTGAGCGCGGCGCCCGGCGATTTCAAGACCTCCAGTCGCATCAACAACAACGCGGCCGCCGTAAAGAGTAGCGAGGGGAGGAACGTGACCAGAACCGAGTGCCAGCCGTAATAGTCGGGTGTCGACCGAAGCTGCTGCCCCTGCTTGACGAACATCAGCGATTTGCGGCGGCTGTACTGATAAACAAAGCTCCCCAGAAAAAGGACAAAAATAGCAATCGCGAAAGACAACGACATCGTCGGCAGGTCTTATCAAATTGTTGGGGTTCGTTCGCCGTCGAAGGCGATTCTAATTGGCGGGCAAAAAAGGCGAGGCGCCCAACGAATCGCACGCGTCCGACAGGCGCCTCAGCCAATTGGTCTAGTCTTCGCCGCTGGTCCGCCGCCAGGACGACCATGGACTATTTGGTGACCAGATCCTTCTGCTTGGCGTATTCTTCCAACGTGCTCAATCTACCGCCCTCGAGAGTCAGTGGCACAAAATTTAGGACTCTCTCCTGGGAAGCTGCGCGGAGATTGTCGGGCAGCGGAACCAGCCCGATTTTCGTCAAATAGCCATTCTTTCCAATCATTCTATCACTCATGAACAGTTTGACATACTCATCGAGACCCGGAACGCTACCGAGGTGGTCGTTCTTGATGTAGAAGAACAGGCTTCGAGAAAGCGGGTAATCACCCGATGAGATCGTATCAAACTTCGGCTCCACCCCGTCAATCGAGGCACCGCGGATCTTGTCCCGATTTTCCTCCAGGAAGCTGAATCCAAAGACCCCAAAAGCGCTGGCGTCTTGCGTCAACTTTTGCACGATCAAATTGTCGTTTTCGCCGGAGTCGACCCAGATGCCATCTTGCCGGACTTTCGTGTAAGCCTCGCCATATTCGGACATTTCCTCGGTGGCTTTCTCCAGGCACAACTCATGGAAAGCATCGCGCGTTCCCGACGTCGTGGGCGGTCCGTAGATCTTGATGCTCCGGTGAGGCAGCGATCGATCGATATCGTCCCAGAACTTGTAGGGATTGGGAACCAATCGGCCGCTACCGGCCGGATCGGGCACTTCCGCGGCGACGGCCAAGGTCAGGTGCTTCAAGCTGAGCGCGACCGGGGCATTGTTGATGTTCTGGGCCACGGCAATTCCATCGTAGCCAATGACCGCCTCGGTGATGTTCTTGACCCCATTCTCCTGGGAGCGCTCAAACTCGCTGACCTTCATCGGACGCGACGAGTTGGTAATGTCGGGCGTATCCAAGCCTACCGCAGCGCCAAACAGCTTGTGCCCGCCCCCGCTACCGGTGGATTCGACGACCGCCGTTTGAAAGCGGGTCGTCTTCCCAAACTCTTCCGCCACAGCACTCGAGAACGGGTAGACGGTACTCGAGCCAACGATCCGGATCTGCTCGCGATCCGCCCCGAACGCAGTGCCCACGAGCACGACTCCGACCAGAGCCACCAGTCCCGGGCGGCAAAACGCCGAGAATCGCTTTCGAATTTCTTGAATCCTCATCAACAGACCTCATGCAGAAGGGGTGCAATTCAAACGCGACGCTCTCGCAGCTCGCGAACGGTCCCAGATTGTCAGCAATCGACCACTTAAAACCGTGAAGCCGAGATGAATGAGTGATGAAGAATGGATGTGAAATTTGTGCGAGTGCGGGGTGAAGAAGATGACAGCCTGCGGAGCAGCAGGGATTCGACCGAAGCGGAACTTGGGGTGCTGCCACCGTCTTCGCGGCCCGGGGCCTCCGCCGCCTCCAGTCGGGGTCTACCGTATCCCGACTGTTCCGCCCCAGTCCTGCGATCGCTTCGGTCCGCCTTTTGCAGATTTGCCGTTCGCAGCTTGGCGGCGTTCGCTCCGGGGCGGCGTTCGCTTTGGCGAACGGCACCCCACTCCCTCTACCTGACCCTACCCGCTCACAACAATTTGCTCGCCAAGTCGGCGAGGGCGGACCTTTCGCCTTTTTCCAGCGTGATGTGTGCGTAGATAGGCTGGCCAACCATTCGATTGACCAAGTAGCTCAAGCCGTTTGAAAGAGCGTCAAGATAGGGCTGGTCAATCTGATGCATGTCGCCGGTGAGGACAATCTTGGTGCCCTCGGCCGCTCGCGTGATGATTGTCTTGACCTCGTGCGGGGT
>JARFQX010000271.1 GCA_029287555.1 Rubripirellula sp.
CCTTTGACCAGCGATAGCGAGCGCGAAACCCTGGCTCGTCGGCAAGCCAACGCCACCGTGGCCGCAATCCGCATGGGCGATGTAGACGATGTCTGGCCGCTGTTGAAAACAAGCCCCGATCCAAGCTTGCAAAGCTGGATCATTCATCGACTCTCCCCCATGGGAGTTCCGCCCGCCATCATCATGGAACGCCTGCAGCGAGAAACCGACCCATCGATTGAGCGAGCGCTGATTCTCAGCCTGGGAGACTATGACGTTGCATCACATGAAGATCGTCCTGCGATGACAGAAATGTTGCTCAATCGTTACCGCGAAGATCCGGATGCGGGAGTCCATTCTGCGGCTCAATGGACACTACGGCGCTGGGGGTTCAAGGATGAATTAGAGATCATCGATCAAGAACTGGCTGCCCGAACGACTCGCGAGGACAAGGACTGGTATGTTTCCAAGTCTGGCCAGACCATGGTTGTGATTCGCGGGCCAGTGGAGTCCTTAATGGGCTCACCGTACACCGAGCCCAATCGCAGCAGCTTGGAGCACCTCCACAAAAAGAGGATCGGCCGCAGTTTCGCAATCTCCTCGAAGGAGGTAACCGTCGCTCAGTTTGACGAGTTCCTGCGAGATTATCCGCACTTGAGGTTTCCATTCTCGAAGAAGCAGGCGGGCGAAGCGGATTGCCCTCAAATCTCCGTCACCTGGTACGAAGCTGCAATGTACTGTCGCTGGTTGAGCGAAAAGGAAGAAATCGACAGAGACCAGATGTGCTATCCTCCGATCGAGGAGATCAAACCGGGGATGTCGCTGCCCGCCGATTACTTGAGTCGCCAGGGTTACCGACTTCCGACCGAAGCCGAATGGGAATACGCCTGCCGCGCAGGCACGACCACAAGTCGGTACTACGGTGACACCGCGGACCTGCTGGGCGAATACGCCTGGTATCTGAAAAACTCCGACTATCGCACGTGGCCGGTCGCCACTCTCAAACCAAACCGATTCGGCCTCTTCGACATGCTCGGGAACGTCCAGGAGTGGTGCCAGGAAACGGTCACCAACTACAGCGATTCACTCGGCCGGATATCGGACGACCAACCCGTCGCGGGCGAGGTCAACGACTCGGATCGACGACTGCTCCGCGGGGGGGCTTTCGGGATCCCAGCCGCCGATATCCGCTCCGCCTATCGACGCCACAATCGGCCAAGTGCCCGCTACAACTTCTCCGGCTTTCGAGTTGTGAGAACGCATCGATCCAGGTAGGAAGTGATGTCATCCGCTGTTTGCTTGGCGCGCCGCGAGCACACGCATCCGGAGTTTCTCGGCGAGCCTCTGTTGCGTCTCCGCGTCGTCGGTGATCGCGGTGGTCTCGCCGGGATCCGCTTCAATGTCCGTAAGGATCCAAGTCACCGGCGTGTTTGTCTTCTTATCCCACCACTCGGTGTACCGATACCGGTCGGTACGAATCGAATGCCCGGTGACCCCGGAAAGGCCCTTTCCTCGACCATGGGGATACGACGAATAGGCGGAATCCCGATGCGAACCGGCGGGTTGTTCGAGCACCGGCACCAAACTCTTGCCTTGAAGGTGTTCGGGCCGATCCAAACCACACAACTCGCACAACGTCGGGTAGAGATCGATCAATTCGGCCAACGCCTTCGTCTCTCCGCTCGCCGATTCCATCGTTGGGTGTCGGATGATCAGCGGAACTCGCGCATCACATTCAAAGTTCGTGTGCTTGCACCAACTGGAATGGTCACCGAGTTTCCAGCCGTGATCGGCCCACAAGACGACGATCGTATTCTTGGCCGCGCCCGACTTCTGCAGGGCGTCGAGTAATACGCCGATGTTGCGGTCGGTGTAGCTGACGCAGGCATGGTAGCCGTGAATCAGCCGTTGGTTCAGCTGGTTTGGAAAATCGGCCGGTGTCCCTTCCAGCGGTATGTCGCTGTAGGAACGAAGCTCACCCGCATTGACGTTGCTGGCGTAGGCGGGATAGCCGGGCGGAACGTCCACGTTCGGCGGCAACCCAAATGATTCACGCTGGTAAAGATCCCAGTACTTTTTTGGAGCGACAAACGGCAGGTGCGGCTTGGTGAAGCCAACGGCCAGAAAGAACGGTTTCCCGGCGCGAGCAAGTTGATAGATTCGCGCCGCACCGACCTTCGCCCGATTGCCATCGAAGTGCACCTCGTCGGATACATCCGCCGCTTCGGTCGCCGGACCTCGCCGCCTTCCGTTCCGCTCGCGAGGCGACTTCAAGCTGGCAGGATCCCCGTAGGCTTGGCCATCCACGGTCAACCACTCAGTCCAGTTCTCGGGATCAACACCGGGCCCATTGCTACCATGATAGATCTTGCCCAAACCAATCGTCGTGTAGCCGTTGCTCTTGAAGTGTTGATTCATGGTCACGATGTCGGACCATCGCTTTCGCCAATCGGTGACGTGGTAAGTCCGTTCGCCCGTAAACTCCGGGTACAGCCCAGTCATCAGCGAAACACGGCACGCTCCGCACACAGCCTGGTTGCAATACGCGCGATCAAAACGCAATCCAGATGCCGCGAGCTGATCCATGTTCGGTGTGATCGCCCGGGTGCCATAACATCCCAACTCCGGTCGCATGTCATCCACGGCGATGAACAAAACGTTCGGTTGTTCAATCGCGTCGTCCTGTGCCGATACCTCGTGGGAACAGAAAACAGCGGTGACGAACCCAAATAGGGCTACCATCCAAATCGGTTCATGCGTGATCAAGTGTTTCATGTCACTCAATGCTTCATTTTAGAGTTGAGCCTGTTAGTGCCGGAGGCACGAAATGTGAAAGCCTGGGACGCCAGTCCCAGGTTGTGATCCGGTGAAACCCGGTCTCTGCGCCCTGCCGCACAGCGGCCGATCGCAGGGCGCGGAGAGAAATCAAAATGCGTCCGAATTCCCGGGACTGGCGTCCCAGGCTAGAAAACGCGATCGCTCCGCGATTGAAGAAAAGTGCGCAACTTCGAGATGCTTCGACGAATGACGCCCATTGTAGCAGAAGCCTCCCTCGTTCATCGCCGCGTGATGATAATACCCCCTACGGCTTTGCCCGGATGGAGAGAGCCCCATCAACGTGCTGGACCGAGCGTTTACTTAGTCACCCGCTTTCGGGCTTGATTCCGTCGTGTGGAAGACCAACAAGTAGGGAACGCTTGGGTTATTCCCGGTGTCTCGGAAACTATTGTACTTCCCTCGATTGATCCACAGGACATAGGTCTGATTGGGCTGTAACTCGACGGGGATGACGCAAGTGCGTTTATCACCCAGGTAATGAATCCCCTGCGGTGTTTCCCGGATCTTGGGGAAATGTTCTTTCGAAACTTGAACCACCGACCACATCCGCTCGGTCATCATCTCTTTGCTGAATGTGACGCTGATCTTGTCCAACGACGGATCGACCGCCGCGTCTCCCGCCTGCGGAATCGTCTTGACAACGGATGGCGGCAATTGCTCGATGGTGAACCCCTCCTCGGCCGCACAGACGGTGACGGTCGAGCAGAACAACAACAGAAAGAGCCCGGTGGACTTCATCTTTCTTTCTCCACGAAAACGAAACTCAGACGACGCGTGACTCACCCGCCCCGAACAGCGAAACAACGAGTTGCATCAGTGTACATCAATCATCGGCCCGCCACTCGCCTCCAACTACTCGAACGTATCCGTGAAATCGAAGTAGGCCGAATCAAGCGAAGCGCCGATCCGGCACCGAACCACCATTCGGCGCCCAGCAAGAACCATTGCCGGATCGGCGTCGCTGCGCTCCTTGATGCCCACACGTTCTCGCCGCTCGCGCCTCGCCGCTCGCCGCTCACCTCTACTTATCCCGGTAACGAACATGACACGCTTTGCAGTTGTCACGGATCAAATCGCACGCAGCCGCGACCGAAGGGGGTGGCGTATTCCGGGGAGTCCCGGCCTTCCACCGAGTCAGCGATTCCTGAAGCGATTTCGCCGCCGATTCCGATGCACGCAACATCCGACGGAAGTCTTCGGGCTCTCGCCAGACCTCCGGCGTGCGCAGAAGTTCAGTAAAGTGCTCACGCAACATCAGTGCTTCGTGGATCGGATCCAGATCGGGATGTTGCTCCGTCGCTGCCCAGTTCGCTTCTTCAATTCGTCTCAATCGATCATGCACGTGCCCGATTGACACCATTGCCTCGGCTAGGGGTGGAATTTGGACAGTCGGCTTGAATTCAACCTTGAGGCGATCGAGTTCCGACGGGTCGATCGGCTGCACACTTTCGACGGATCGATACAGCCCGCGATAGTTCTTGCTGGTTCCGGCCAACTCGAGAATTGGAACGGCAAGTTCGGGAGAAGTGAAACCGGCGGCGACACAGGCCGCGGCAGCCGCGGCGGGACTTCGGTGCTTTCCGTGGTGGCAATGCACGTAGATCGGCCCCGGCAGCTCGCGAACTGCCTTCGCCAATTCCTTCACCCTTGCCTCCGGCACTCCGTCATATCCATGGGGAAGGTGAACGTATCGCAGCCCAAACCTCTTCGCGGCATCGACGTCCGGCTTCGCCCCATCAACACTGATGATGGTCTTGATGCCGCGGGCCGCCAACTCGCGAAAAGCTGCATCGCCCTCCGGAAGCCCGCCCGAAATGACCTTGCGGTGAACCTGAACCAAGTTTGGAAGGTGCTCGCTTTCGAGGCGTTGCAGCGTCGAGTCTTGCGAAGAGTCAGCGGACTCCAAAACGTCTTGAGCCAAACCTGGTTGGACCAAAACCAGCCCGCCCAAGCCAAACCAAGTGACAAGCCCAAGCCAGACGACAGGCCCAAGCCAGACGACAGGCCCAAGCCAGACGACAGGCCCAAACCAAACGACAAGCCCAAGGCTCGCCCCCCCATTTCGGCCGAAACGCGACCGGTCAATCAGCTCGGAGTCGACGGGTCTACGGACGCCGGATTTCAGTCGTTTCCCAATCGCCATCTTGGTCTCGGTCGAGTGAGTTGTATCGTTTCGTCAATGGTTTCACCACTTCGCCCGTGCGACCCGAGAGGAATTCCTCGTGAGTGGGC
>JARFQX010000290.1 GCA_029287555.1 Rubripirellula sp.
GTTCGAGGCTCATTCCGCCATGACTGACGGCTCCTCCGAGGTTAAAAGCAATCGTTGAGTGATCGATCGTCATGACCGCTTTGTCGAACGTGTCGACGGCGGCTCCTCGAAACGCCGAATTGCCCGAGACGGTCAAATTGGCCAGCGTGGAAACCGATTGACCGGCAGCGGAGATGGCGCCGCCGTAGTCCTGAGCGAGGTTATCGTGCAACGTGCTCGAAGTCACCGTCATGGACCCCAGATTGTAGATCGCTCCACCGGTTAGACCGACCTCGCCCGTCGCTTCGTTGCCGGTGAATGTGCTGTCGACGACATCCAACTCGGTCCCCTCGTCAACAAAAATCCCCCCGCCGCTCGCACCGACGTCGTCTCGACCCGTCGAGTTGATGAAGATGACGTCCCCCGGTCCCGGAAGTGACGCCCCGGTGCCGGGATGAACGTTGGCAGAGCCGATGCCACCGCCGAGACCGTCAAAGTCTCTTTGAGAATTGCCCGAGACATCGCTATCGGTGACGACCAGGATGCCACCGTTGAAGATGCCGCCGCCGATTGCGAAATCGGACTCATTGGAAGCAATCGAGCTGCCAGCTGTGATGCCGGAATCCTCCGGGTCGCCGGGGGTTCCAATCTGGCCAAGGTTAAAGATACCACCGCCCGGGCCCTGAGCCTGGTTGCCCGGGACGAAGACCGGGTTGCCAAGCGAGTCGGTGGGTAACGTTGACGGATCCAAACCGAGATCTGCGATCAATGCTTGATCCAGTTCAACGGCCCCGACCACCGAGTTGATGAGACTCAGCGTCGCGCCGCTGTCGTTATAGATTCCGCCGCCGCCGCCAGTGGTCTCGCTGCTATTCTCCTGCTGATTGCCGCCGACAATGGAGTTCTGCAGCGTCAAGTTGCCGGCGTTAAAGATGCCCGCGCCGTATGCAGACCCGCTTCCCCCGGACCCGCTGGCCGCGCCGGAACCAAACAAGTAGCCACGCTGGACGACCAGGCTGTTGAGCGTGACATCACCGCTTTCAATTCTTAGCACCCGATGATCAAGTCGTCTCGTTTCTAAGTTTTCGGCGTCACCAAACTCTCGGCCGACGCGCACGAGACCTGCGGCGGATGCGTCGATGGTGAGATCACTCGAAATGACCAGTTCGGTGAAGCTTGGATCCGCGGGCTTGGCAATTCCGGTCAAAGCGTCGAAGCCTTCGATTCCAAGTAGAATCGTATCGGACGAAAGATCGGAATCGAATCGAATGAGATCCGGCCCCGGATTGGTTGTCTCGTCGTTAGCCGCTTCGATCGCCTCGCGTAATGACACCACGTTGTCGAGAGGATCGATTGGAACGTCGAACCGGGTATTGACCACCATGGTCGCCAACAGCATTCGCGATTCGAGACGCTCGACGCCATCGGTTAGCTTGCGACGACGTCGGCATCGATGACCGGATTGACGATAAGACGCGCTTGGAATCGATGCGATTCTTCGCCCGCAAATTCGTTGAGCCATGGTCACTCCAAGGAGGCGAGAGGTTGCCCGCAAATGAAGGGTGCAGTCTACGCGATCCGACTTCGATGGGTTAAAGCAAATCTCTGGACACGTGCGGCTCAAAAGACTTGCCCGCCCTAGATCGGCACCAATGGTCCACGCTTGCCCATTGATGGAAATCATCAGGTCGTCTCACCCGCTCTCGCTCGGTCGCCAAACGCTCCACGGCGTTGCGTTGTGGTTGCGTGGGGACCCGGGTTAATTCACGACCTCGGGCGAGAGGATAGTCGAAATCCCTTGCGCGATGTTTGAAAAGTCGAGGCGATCCCCTAATTTGATCGAAGCTTCAATTTCCCAAGTTTTTTCGTGACTCCGCGCTGACTCAATCGGCCGATCGCTTCGAAGAAAAACGTTAGGCAATGCTTAACTGGGAGGCGACGACGATCAGCGGTGGCTTCGGTTATGCTTGAAGATGTGAATCTGCTTTCCTTCGAAACTCATCGTGACGCTGCGAGATGAACACGGACAAGAATTATTTGCACCGTAAAGACGAACGAGGGAACTCGATGACTGCTGAGACAGCCGGGACGTCGCTTGATTGTATGTGTCGATTCGTGATGTTCATCGCAATGGCATTCGCCGTCACGTGCTTCGGCCCAGTTCGAGCGGCGACACCCCCGAACATTTTGGTGATCCTCGCCGATGACATGGGGTACGGCGACGCGGGTTGCATGGGCAGCAACGTGCTCGAAACGCCAAACATCGATGCGTTGGCGCTGGCCGGCGTGCGATGCACCCAGGCTTACGTTGCCAGCGCCGTTTGTTCGCCGTCGCGAGCGGGATTGATGACCGGACGTGACCCGAGGCGATTCGGCTACCAGGCAAATCTGAATCAGTCTCCGCCGAATTACGCGGGCCGGCCCGATTTGCTCGGACTTCCAGCCAATGAGAAGACTCTTGCCGATCACCTCCGAAGCGTTGGTTACGCGACCGCTCTGGTTGGCAAATGGCACTTGGGTATCGGTGAATCGTTTCATCCCAATCGACGCGGATTCGACTATTTTTGCGGCATGCTGCAAGGTAGTCACCACTATTTTCCCGAGACAGTCAATCACACGATCGAGAGAAACGGTCAGTCGGTCACCATGTTCTCAAGTCCCTATCTGACCGATTTCTTCACCGATGAGTGCATTGGATTCATCCAGCGTCAATCCGAGCGTAACCCGAAGCAGCCCTGGTTCCTGTTCGCGTCGTACAACGCGCCGCACACTCCGATGCACGCTACAGAGGAAGACTTGAAGCGATTCGACCACATCAAAGAGGAGAAACGTCGTGCCTACGCGGCGATGATGTACGCGCTGGATCGGGGGATCGGTCGCATCCGTCGACACCTTGAGTTCACCGGTCAATGGAACAACACACTTTGCGTGTTCTTCTCGGATAACGGAGGTGCCACGAACAACGGAAGCTGGAACGGACCGCTGCGCGGGGTCAAGGGGTGTCTGAGAGAGGGCGGAGTTCGTGTGCCGATGATTTGGACTTGGCCCAACCGAATTCCCGCAGGGCAAGTCTGTGAATCCGTTGTAAGTTCGCTGGACTTATTGCCCACCTTCATGTTTGCTGCCGGCGCCGAACCGTTGCCGCTCTCGTCGCCGCTGTCCCACGAAGACAAAAGAAATCGAAGCCGAATGATCGAGAGAGTGGGTGAGTACGACGGCCTCAACGCGTTGCCCCAACTGCAGGACCGGTCGAAACAGGTTCATCGACGACTATTTTGGCGGCTTCAGGGCCAAGCAGCCATTCTTGACGGCGACGACAAGGTTGTCCGGCTGAGCCACCGCCGCCCTCAGATGTTCCGCGTCGCAACGGATGAATCGGAATTGGAAGATCTTTCCACGACGGAGCCTGAGCGAATGGATGAGTTGCTGAGGTTGCTCGGACAGTGGGAGTTTACGCTGGCAACGATGCCGGCATGGGGATCATCTCCGTATTGGAACAGCCAGTCAGCAAAGCACTACGATGACTGGGCACCTCGGTCCGAGCCTGGAGCGAACGAAACGGTAGAGTAACGGCGAGGAAGCGAATGCCTACCGTCGACAACGGACAAATTTCCGACGAAGTGGGGGTGGATGACGGTACCGCCCTTATCGTTTCGGCGACAAGTGAACTTGTCTCACATCCATCAGGGCAACTTTATCGATCTTCACCGCTTCAATCCTCAGCTCGTACTGTCCGGCTTCCTTTGCCTCCAAGGTGCCCGCATGTTTCCAGCGGAAGTTTTGAAAATGGCCGGTGACTTCAACGTCGTATGCAAATGAGTCGATCACATTGCCATCCGAGATGAGTGAGACCGTTGCCCTTCCACCACCTTTTTCGCCGGCTCCCTGAAGCAAGCCGACGTTGAACGTGCCCGGCTGCGAGATCACGATCGGCCAGGCGACACTGTCTTCGGC
>JARFQX010000576.1 GCA_029287555.1 Rubripirellula sp.
CTCCGACCGCTTGTAGGCACATGGTTTCAGGTTCACATTCCTCCCCTAGCAGGGGTTCTTCTCACCCTTCACTCACGCTACTGGTGCACTATCGGTCGTTAAGGAGTATTTAGCCTTGCGGGATGGTCCCCGCAGATTCAGCCCAGGTTTCACGTGACTGGACCTACTCAGGTGCTCCTACGGTGCATGCATGCTTTCGTGTACGGGACTGTCACCCCCTATGGTGATCCTTTCCAGAATCTTCCACTAGCCACACACAATCCGATGTTGGAGTCCTACAACCCCGCGGGGGAAAC
This sequence comes from Rubripirellula sp., assembly GCA_029287555.1. GTDB lineage: Bacteria > Planctomycetota > Planctomycetia > Pirellulales > Pirellulaceae > Rubripirellula. The sequence goes on from JARFQX010000576.1 coordinate 297, forward strand.
CCCCACGGTTTGGGCTCTTCCGATTTCGCTCGCCGCTACTGACGGAATCGATTTTTCTTTCTCTTCCTCTGGTTACTTAGATGTTTCAGTTCACCAGGTTGTTACGAACCAGCCTATGAATTCAGCCGGCCGCAGTCGGGAATCCTGGGATCATTACTTGTTTGTCAACTCCCCCAGGCTTTTCGCAGACTTCCACGCCCTTCTTTCTCTTAACGCCAAGGCATCCCCCATGCGCCCTTCGTAGATTGGCCGTCGAAATCCCGAACTCGGAACCTCGAAAGTTCTCTACGTCTTTCACGATATCACATGGTTCGCTACCAACCTCGCTCGCAGCACGCCTCTCAAAGAGACCAGCCACCCGCTCGGCTCGTAGTCGATGCACAGAATCCTTTTTAGAATTCACTTGCCAGACAATCACAGACACCGACCCCGTTGATCGGAGCCAATTTCTGCAGTCGCTGACAACGCTCTTTGAACATTGAGTCCAGCCCAACAAAGCCTCAATCACGACCCTGGCTTTCGCCAACAAAGTGATCGACCTCTGCTGAGCGTGGTGCTCTATTTCAGATGCCAACTACCAAACAACCAACTTGTCAAAGATCAATGCCCCGGACCCAAACACTTGGCTCGATGTCCGAGGGACGCTGCTGGAGAGCAGCCGATCGGCTCTCGGGTCAGACCAAGACCGACGTCTTGTGAATGATCGAGAAGCGAGCGGTTACTCGCAAGCGAGCGGCGAAAGATAACGGCGTCGAAATCTCTCGTCAACCGAACCTGAACCCGAATTTCAAATTATTTTCAAGATTCGAATTCGCCCGGTCAAGTCTTTGGTTTTCGCATCTCGTGCCTTTTCCCGCAAGGAGTCAAAGACACGAATTCGAAAACTATTGACACTTTTGGCACGCCCGGGTTCACACCCCTTTGTGCCGGCCCTTTCCACGCGTCAGCGGACGGCTTTTCCCGCAGAAAAAGTGGAGGTGGACGGACTTGAACCGACGACCCTCTGCTTGCAAAGCAGATGCTCTCCCAACTGAGCTACACCCCCGAAGAAGTTTGATGTGCGACGGGTGAAGTTTGAAGTTTTTCACACTTCACCCTTCTCACTTCAACGTTCCCCAAGTGGGCGTGCCAGAACTCGAATCTGGGACCTCGTCGTTATCAGCGACGCGCTCTAACCAACTGAGCTACACGCCCGAATTCGTTCCTCGACCACGGCCTCAAGCACGATGACCTGAGATTCCAAGGCAGCCAAGGAGCTGAATCGAAGCGGCAAAGTGTACGGAATGTTGGGGCGCTGTCAAAGGGAACTCCCACCGGATTGCCGCTTGTATCGACATTTCTAAGAGACGGCTTCAATCCGATCGGTTCACATCGGCGAGGAAGCACGAGGGAGCGAAGTCCCCGAATGCAAAAATCGACGTTTCCCGCTCCATCGGTCGCTGCTAAGAATACGGCCTAACTTTTTGTCGCGACCGGCGCGTTTCCCAATCCCACTCCTATTCGACAGCCCGACCATGATGGATCGATCAATCCCCCGTCTACTTCTTGCCTTCGCCTTGGCGGCATGGAGCCTGTCCAGCCCGGCCTTGGCCGCGCCCCCAAGCCCGCAACAAGCGTTGGCGCTCAAACCCGTTCAGCCGGACGTCGAGTACGAGCAAGTTCCCGCCGATCGGGTCGAAAAATGCGTCGTGCAAGACATGAAAGTCAACGGCTGGTCGGGCTGGGACGTGGTCGCCCCCGATGGATCGATGCTACGCCGATTTGCCGATACCAACGGCGACAAGAAGGTCGATCTGTGGTGCTATTACAACTTCGGCGTCGAGGTCTACCGTGACATCGACGAAGACTACAACGGCAAGGCCGACCAGTACCGCTGGCTCAGCACCGGGGGAATCCGTTGGGGCCTGGACGATGATGAAGATGGTCGGCTTGACCGCTGGAAACAAATCTCGGCCGAAGAGGTCACGGCGGAAGTCGTCGCCGCCCTGCGTGACCAGGACCCGACCCGCTTTGCCAGGCTCTTGATTTCCGAGTCGGAAATCGAGTCACTTGGCCTGGGCGAGTCCCAACGCGAGCGAATCATGGCGAAAGCCGAACGGGCAGCCCGCGACTTTGCAGGACTCGCCTCGCGCCAAAAGAGCGTCGGAACCGACGCACAATGGGTCCAGTTTGCCGCCCCTTCCCCCGGTGTCGTCCCCCGTGGCACCGACGGCTCGACCAAGGACGTGATCGTCTACGAAAATGCCGTGGCCATGTTCGAACAGGGACAGGAAAGCGGCCAGTTGATGGTGGGAACGTTGATCCGCGTCGATGATGCCTGGCGGATTGTGGAGCTACCTTCGGTGGGAGACGGAGAAACGGTGGCCCAAACGAGCGGGAATTTCTTTACCCCCGGTGGCAGCCCCATGGGTGCCTCGGCCGTCACGAGCTCGATCGCTAAAGAAACCCAGCAGCTGGTCTCAGAGCTTGAGACGATCGACCAAGACATGTCCGCCGCCAAGAAGGGCCAGGACGTGGCAATGCTGCATCGACGTCGGGCGGACATCATCGAGAAACTGATCGGCGGGTCCCAGGATCGGGTTGAACGCGACACCTGGGTTCGCCAGTTGGTGGACATGTTGAGCATGGCGGCCCAGACCGGCCAGTACCCCGCGGCGCTCCAACGACTTCGCGCGGTCTCGAGCGATTTCGCCGCTTCCGACAAAGAATTGCAGTCCTACGCCGATTTCCAGGCGATCAGCACCGAATATGTCGTCCGCCAAACCCCCGATGCCGACTTCGCCAAGGTGCAGGAATGGTACCTCGATTCGCTCAGCAACTTTGTCGAACGGTACCCGCGGACACCCGAAGCGGCTCAGGCCTGGATGCAATTGGCGCTAAGCAAAGAGTTCGAAGATAAAGAAGACGAGGCATTGGCTTTTTACAAACGGGTCGCCCAATCGTTCCCCAACAGCGACGCCGGTGAAAAAGCGGCCGGTGCAGTGCGGCGACTCGAGTCGGTCGGCCAAACGATTCAACTCGAAGGCCAAACACTCGACGGCAAGTCTTTCCGACTCGCTAGCCTGCGCGGCCGACCGGTCGTGATTCACTACTGGGCCACCTGGTGCGAGCCCTGCAAACAGGACATGAAACTGCTGCGGCGACTGCAGGCGGGGTACCAGCGGGCCCGATTGCAAATCGTCGGAGTCAACGTCGACATCACCCAGGACCAGGCGACGCAATTCTTACGCGAGAACCGACTTCCCTGGACTCAGCTATTCGAGCCGGGCGGGCTGGAATCCAGCAGCCTGGCCAAGGCACTCGGCGTCCAGACCTTGCCCACCATGCTGCTGATCGACCCTAGCGGCAAAGTGGTCCGCCACAATGTGCGGGCAGCCGAACTCGATGATGAGATCGCCGAGATGCTCAAGCGAAAGTAAGACGGCCCCAGCCGTGGGGTCTGAGGACAGGTGGAGCTACAACCGTCGCCGAGTCTGTCCCAGACTCAAGCGACACTCTGCTGGTGCTGGGCCAATCTACTGAGCGATCAGCGCCAAATATCGCAGGAAGGCATCGCTGGACCCAGGTTCGTGATGCTCCTTGGCGACCCTGAGGAGTTGATGCAACGAGTCGCGGTAGGCGCGAACCGAGACCCCTGTTTTATCGGGAATCTGATCCAGTCGCTCGGCCAACCGTTTCGCATCCTCGCCTTGGGGCGTGGTGGAACGGAGCGCACTGTTGATCGCGTTGACCGCCATCGCGTCGCGAGCACCCCGGTCAAGCGATTCGACGTACTGCAAGATCTCCTCGACGACCATCCCGGTCACATCGACGTTCGCGGACGGCTCGCTTTTCGATCCAACCGATGGCTGCCTTGCACCTTGACGCCGCTGACGCCGCCGGTCCGCCGACTTGAGTCTCTGTCTCAGTGAATCTCGTTTGGACATCGTCCGCCAATCGGAAAGTGGGACACCTGTTCCGAGTGTACAGCATTTTCCAGCCGCAGATGGTAGGCTCCAGCGTGCTGCCGAGACCGCCGTTGAGTCTGGGACAGATCCGGCGACGGCTGTATCTCAACCTGCTCCAGGCCGTGGACTGAGAATGACAGACGCGGCTGGCGTTACGGCGCGGGCGGCTTGCGGAGCTGAAGCCATTCGGTGTGGAACGTGCCGGGCTTATCGACTCGCTGGTAGGTGTGGGCACCAAAGTAGTCGCGCTGCGCCTGCAGGAGATTGGCGGGCAGCCGCTCGAGCCGGTAGCCATCGTAGTAACACAACGCGGTGCTGAACGCGGGGACCGGAATGCCCAAGATCGAGGCGGCGGCAACCACGGCCCGCCAAGACTCTTGGGCCTGCTCAACCGCTTTCTCGAAGAACGGATCGAGCAAGAGATTCTCCAGGTTTGGATCCGCGTCAAACGCTTCCTTGATGCGATCCAAGAAGACCGCGCGGATAATGCAGCCGCCTCGCCACAGCAACGCTGCGTTGCCATAGTCGAGTCCCCAGTCATGCTCGTCCGAGGCTGCCTGCAACTGCACAAAGCCCTGGGCATAGCTAACGATCTTGGAAGCGTAAAGAGCCTGACGAACCGCCTCGATGAACCCGGCACGGTCACCGACCATCGCACGGGCAAGTTTCGTCATCTCCGGGTTGGAACCTTCCGAGGGCCCGTCAAGCCGCTTGCTGGCGCGGACACGCGCTTCCTTCTGGGCCGAAAGTCCGCGAGCGAACACGGCGGTTGTAACCAAGGTGCTGGGAACCCCCAAATCGAGCGCAAGCTGGCTCATCCACTTTCCCGTTCCCTTCGCTCCGGCCACATCGAGGATCTTGTCGACCAGATAATCGTCGCCTCCCTGGTCATCCTTGACGCTG
>JARFQX010000437.1 GCA_029287555.1 Rubripirellula sp.
ACGATTCGCCGCATCTCGGCTTCGATCTTTTCAAAGTCCTCCTCGCCAATCCTCTCGGGAAGGTCGAAGTCGTAATAAAAGCCTCCTTCGGTCGTCGGACCAAAAGCCAAGGACACACCGTCGTAAAGTCGCATCACGGCCCGAGCCATCACGTGGGCCGCCGAATGCCGCAGCACGCCGAGCGATTCCGGATCACGAGCGGTTAACAATCGCAGCGACAGCGGCTCATCTCCGCTGACCAAATCGCCCAGCGGGCGGGTCGCATCAACGATTCGACCGTCGACCTCCGCGGCGACGACCGAGCGGGCCAACCCCTCGCTGATTCCCAGGGCGACGTCCATCGCAGTCTTGCCCGGCGGCTGCTCGACGATCGTTCCATCAGGAAGCCGGATTTGGACGTTGGCAGCCGACGCAGTACTCATTGGTCAATCGCAGGGTTGACGGATAGTTGGGAGCTCGCATACCAGCGGCGAGCGTCCACCCAAGCCGCTTGGCACCCACCCAATAGAGCAAGAGCGGAAGCCAAGGCGCAGGGTTCCCCCAAAACAGGGTTCCCCCAAAACAGGGTTACCCCAAAACAGGGTTACCCCAAAAGATGATCGGCACGCGGCGCAAACGTCAATCCCGAATAACCGGCCGCTCAGATGCAATGACGGGAGGCTCGGCCTGCGGATGAGGTCCATTCGATGTGGAAACCCGCGAACTCCGCTTGACTTCAAACGGCCGTTTAAAACAATTGTTTGAATCGCGGCGTCCGGCTCGTTCGCCGATTGTTCCACCTTCCTCAAGCCAGATTAGCATCGAGTGCCCAGCACTTTTCGCAATCGCCGCTTCTCGCAATCGCAATCCCAGTGAGTCATCGTGGCTGAATCGACCAAACAACCGGGCGGAACAAGCCGAAACGCACCCTCGAATGGGGCAAAAGGTCGTCTGATCTCTCGCGGCGATTCACCAGCGGGGCAACCCGACACGCGAACCCGGTTACTCGAGGCGGCTGGCCCGGTGTTTGCCGCCCACGGTTTCGATGGGGCAACGGTGCGAGAGATCTGCGCCGCGGCGGAGGTGAACGTGGCGGCGGTGGGCTACCACTTTGGTGATAAGCTCGGCCTCTATCGCGAGGTGATTCGGGGCATTCGCGACCATCGCGAGCGACGGTTCCCGACGCCGAATAATGATGCGGCTGATCCGCGTCGGAGCCTCTATCGAATTGTTCGGACTTTACTCTCGCGGATGCTGGCCTGTGACGAATCGGGCTGGGAGACGCAACTGCTGATGCGAGAGATGAATCATCCCACCCCGGTTTTCGAATCGATGGTTCGAGAGTTCTTCCGTCCGCAATTCGAGCGGTTGGTGGAAGTCCTTCGGGAGTTGACGCAGGCCGACTTACCCGCCCACCGATTGCAACAACTGGCACTGAGCGTGGTGGGCCAGTGTCTCTATTATCGAATGGGATCGGGAGTTGTCCAAGTATTGATCCCTCACAGCGAACTACGTGCCCACTTCGACATCGACTCTCTGAGCCGGCACATCACTTCGGTGATGCTGGCAGCAACCGAGGGTGGCACGGCAAGCTCTCAGTACGACCAACTAGATCCAGATCAAATCAATTGGTGAGGTGCTTGGACCGCCATCCTTGCCCCTTTTCATCCAAGCGAAACATACCCAACTCTTCTTGTTCGACCATGAATCCATCCGCGATTGAAACGTCCGATGCGGAGCCAACCTTGGAGCCAACTTTGGAGCCAGCATCGGAGCGATCATTACCGGCACCGACTTCACGAAGCTCTCCGTCGGTGCCCCCGGCAGACCCACCGGAGATGACCGGAAAGCGACGATTGTGGTTCAACGTCGTCATCCCGCTGTTGCTCCTGGCGGGCGCCGTGATGGTGTTCTGGATGCTCGGCACGGTTCAGACCCCCCAGAGACCGCCGGCGGACATGACCCGCACGGGGCGTCTGAGGGCATTGACCCCGGTTCGCGTTGAGCGTCTGCAGACTCTCGAATCGACCGGCCAACCGCTCTACTTGGTGGTCGATGGCACGGTCGTCCCCTACCGCGAAGCGCGAGTTGCCGCCGAGGTCGCCGGGCGTGTCATCTTCAAGGCGGACGAATGTGAGGCGGGAGCCTACGTCAAACGCGACCAATTGTTGATGCGGATTGACCCGACCGACTACGAATTGGAGGTCCAACGCCTGACCCGGCTCCAAGAACAGGAGTACCAGGCGCTGCAGGAACTTGATCAAGAGATGTCCAATACCCAGCGATTGATCGAAGTCGCCAAAAAAGATGAGGCTCTTCAGGAGCGCGAAGTCAACCGCTTAACCTCCCTTCCGGAAGGCTTCGCCAGCGGCAATGAGATCGATCAGGCCCGCCGTGCTCTCCTTGGGGCGAACCAGCAATTGGTCACCCTGGAGAACCAACTCAACCTGCAGCGAAAGAGAAGGATCCGACTGGAAGCAACCGAAAAACTCGCCGCAACCCAACTCCGAGCGGCGGAAGTCAATTTGGAGCGAACCGAAATTCGCGCTCCGATCGAAGGCGTGATTGTTAGCGAAGAGGCTGATTTGAACACGTTCGTCTCACGTGGCAGCGGCCTGATGACTATCGAAGACACCTCCAAAGTCGAGGTTGCGACCAGCCTTCGGATGGATCAACTCTATTGGGTTCTCAACCAGCGAGGCGAAGAGCTCGACGATACGTCCCGAAGCTACAACCTTCCCGAGACCGAGGCAGTCATTGAGTACGAGGTAACCGGACGGCCTGGCTCCGTCTATCGTTGGCAGGGACGGTTGCTCAGTTACGACGGCATCGGGCTCGATCCGGTCACTCGAACGGTACCGGTGCGAGTGGTGGTCGACAATCCAACGGAGTTCGTGAATGAACAGGGTGCCTCCCAAAGGACTCGCGGGTCGACGCCGCTGGTGCGTGGCATGTTCGTGCGAGTCAAGTTGTTGATCAAGCCGCAAACGCCTCTGGTGGTGATACCGTCGGCCGCATTGCAGCCTGGCAACCGAATCCTCCAGTTCATCCCCGACGAGTCCGTCTTGGACGCTGCCGTGGATGCGGGGGAGTCAACGGACGCGTCCACCGCGTCGCCGGCCAGCGACAACGAGGCACCTGGCGGTTCAGCGGGGGTGGCCGTTGCGGAAGTCCCCTTCGAGCCAGGACGATGGCAGGCCGGCAAAGTGGTGATCCGAAAATCGGTCCACCCCGTCGATTCGCTCTCCCTCGACCGCGACGGAATCTGGTCGGGCGACGACAGTCAGGAGGGCTCGAAGCTCTGGGTTTGCGAAGTACGCGATGCCGAGCTAACGAACGACTCCTTTGTCGTCGTCTCGCCCCTCGGAACGATCGAGAAGGAAGAGTTCCCCGTGCGAGCGGATCGAGATCTCCTTGAACCAAGAGTCTGGACGCGACAGCGTGTCGATGCCGAGGAACCGGCAAACGATGAGATCGCGACGCAAGGGGAGGATGCCTGATGCGTCGCATTGTTTCCTGGGCGATTACCAATTCGCCCGGCATGAACGTCTTGATGGTCGCGTTGATGCTCGTCGGAGCCGCCTCGTTGTACCGAATGCGGCGCGAAGTCTTTCCGGCCTTTGAACTTGAAGTGGTCGTGATCCGCGTTCCCTATCCGGGCGCCACGCCGCAGGACTGCGAGGAGGCAATCTGTCAGAAAATCGAAGAAGCGATTCGCGCGATCGACGGCATCAAGAAGGTCACATCCATTGCCCAGGAAGGCTCCGGATCGGTGGTGGCGGAGCTGCGCAGCGACGTTCGCGATGTGCAGAAAGTCATGTCCGAAATCGATCGCGAGGTGGATCGGATTCCGAGCTTCCCCGCCTTGGCGGAAGATCCACAGATCCAGCAAATCACGTTTCGCGAGGCGGCGATTCGCATCGGGATCGTCGGCCCGCCCGATCGCACACCCGAGGGCGAAGTAAGACTGCGAGAGGTGGCCGAACGGGTTCGCGACGAAGTGCTGACGCTCTCGGCGGTTTCCTCGGCCTCCATCATGGGAACCCGGCCCTACCAGATCGACGTGGAGATTCCCGAGGCAACGCTGCGCAGCTATGGGCTCTCTCTCGAGAGAGTCGCCTCGATCATTCGAGAGCGAAACATCGAACTGCCCGGCGGCCAGTTGAAGGCCGAGGGCCAGGAGATTCTGCTGCGAGCCAAGAACAAAGGACGCGTGGGCGAGGAGATCGGCAAGCTTCCGCTGGTCACCGATACCGGCGGCGTCGTGTTGACCGTCAACGATTTGGGAACCGTGCACGATGGATTCCAGGACATCACCGCGGCGGGCGAGATCAACGGCGAACCGGCGATGGTGGTCAATGTGGAACGAACCAAAGAGGAAGACCTGCTTGCCATGGTCGACATGGTTCGCCAGTACGTCAAAGATGCCGAACCCACCTTGCCCGAGGGATATCGCTTCGAGCTCTGGGGCGATAGCAGCACCGAGGTCCGCGGTCGTTTGGAGTTGCTGCTCCGTAATGGCCGCCAGGGCCTGTTGCTCGTTTTCCTGGTGCTGACGCTGTTCCTGGAAGTCCGCTTGGCGTTTTGGGTCGCCTTGGGGATTCCCATTTCGATTCTCGGTGCGGGCGCGGCACTCGCCCTTGGCGATCAAACGCTCAACATGCTCAGCCTGTTTTCGTTCCTGGTCGCCTTGGGAATCGTGGTCGATGACGCGATCGTCATTGGCGAAAACATTTACGCGCACATGCAACTGGGAAAGACTCGGGTGCAAGCGGCGATCGACGGCACCGTGGAAGTGGTGCCGAGTGTGGCGGCATCGGTGACGACGACCATCATCGCTTTCTCCCCGATGTTTTTCGTTTCCGGCGTGATGGGCAAGTTCATGGCGGTGATCCCCTTCGCCGTGATCGCCATGTTAGTGATCTCGTTGTGGGAGAGCATTTTTGTCCTGCCGTGCCACCTTTCGCATTCCCACACCGGTTTCTTTCGTCTCGTGTCGGTACTGCTCTACCCGCTGCGGCCCTTTGGCCTGTTGCTGACGTGGGCCAGCGAGCACGCAGGCGAGATATTGCTGGCATTACGGGAACGAGTCTACATGCCGATCCTGGCCTTCTCTCTGGATCATCCTCCCATCCCCAAAATGGCCGCGATTGCCATGTTCGTGGTGACGGCCGGAATGATTCGCGGTGGCATCGTCCCCTCGATCCTGTTTCCCAAAGTCGACAACAACAACCTGCAAGCCACGATCGCCTTTCCCGATGGCACGACCGCGTCGGAAACCGACCGGGCAACCCGACAAATGGAAGAGGCATTGCGTCGGGTCAGCAAGCAAGTGGCCAAGGAAAGGTCCGAGCAGGAGGGCATTCCAGTTAACGAGATCTATGATCCAGACGATCCCACGGTCGAAGGCCCGGTGCGGTTGACCTACCGCGACGTCGGCACGATGACCGACCTGCAAAACCCAGCTGGCGGCGGCGGCTCAGGCAGCCACGTTGGACAGATTTTTGCCGAACTTTACGACACCGAAGTCCGTGAGATTCGCAGCGAAAAGTTGCTGGCGATGTGGCGGGCCGAAGTTGGCGACATTCCTGGTGCCGAGCGGGTGACTTACGGTTCAGTCGGTGTGGGCCCCGGTGGGAAACCGATTGAATTCAAGATCCTGTCGCCGAGCAATGACGTCGACCAACTGCTCGCCGCCACCGAAGCGATGAAGAAACGGCTGGGCGAGTTCGCGGGCGTCTACGACATTGCCGACGACAACACGCCGGGCAAATGGGAGTTTCAATTTCGCGTCAAAGATCGGGCATTGGCCACCGGCGTGACGCCAACCGACCTGGGAGAAACCGTTCGCAACGCGTATTTCGGCGCCGAAGTAATGCGTTTGCAGCGAGGCCGACACGAGGTCAAGTTGATGGTCCGCTATCCGGAAGAGGAACGTGGCAGCCTGGTGGATTTTCGTGAAATCCGTGTGCGGACCGCGGACGGTCGCGAGCGACCGATTACCGAATTGGCAGAAATCAAATTGAGTCGCGGTTTCTCGGAAATCAATCGCGTCGACCAAATGCGCTCGGTCACGATTTCAGCCGACCTCGACGAATCGACGGCCAATGCCGATCTGATCATCCGTGAACTGCAAAGCAGCTTTGTTCCTAAACTCAAAGAACAGTTTCCCGCGATCTCCATCCGCTGGGAGGGCCAACGGGAACAGAGCAACGAATCGGTCGGAAGCCTGATGGTCGGATTCGCTGTGGCGATTCTGGCGATGTACGTCTTGCTGGTGCTCCAATTCCGCAGTTACGTACAACCGGCACTCATTTTGGTGATCGTCCCCTTTGGAATGATCGGCGCGGTTTGGGGCCACGCGGTGCTGGGTCTGCCCCTGACACTCTTTAGCATGTTTGGGCTGGTGGCGCTCTCGGGCGTTGTGATCAATGATTCGATCGTGCTGATCGATTTCATCAACCACCGCGTGCGAGACGGAATTCCGGTTCGCGAAGCGCTGTTGGAATCAGGACAGCGGCGTTTCCGACCAATCATTTTGACCAGCATGACAACGATTGCCGGTTTGATTCCGCTCATGCTCGAGCGATCATTCCAGGCGCAACTGCTAATTCCGATGGCGGCCAGTTTGGCGTTCGGCCTGATGCTGGGAACCATCCTGGTGCTGATCCTGGTACCGGTCTTCTACCTGCAATACATCAAGGTGCTCAACCTGCTTGGCATCTCAATGCTCGAGGAAGAAGAGTAGCGGATGCAAGGTCTCCCCACCGAGCAATAAACCTCTCACCACTCACCACTCGCCACTCACCACTCACCACTCGCCACTCACCACTCTCCACTCACCACTCACCTCTCACCACTCACCACTCGCCACTCGCCACTCGCCACTCACCACTCACCACTCACCACTCACCACACACCTCTCGCCACTCGCCACTCGCCACTCGCCACTCGCCACTCGCCACTCGCCACTCGCCACTCACAACTAAAAACTCACTAATAATCATCTCGTCGGTGAGGTTGAGAGTGGAGCTGACGATCTGGACGTCGTCGTGATAGGCGAGCGCTACGAGCAGATTC
>JARFQX010000441.1 GCA_029287555.1 Rubripirellula sp.
GACCAGTTGTTGATTTCCGCGTTCTTGTGCTGTCCGGAGGAACCGAAGTGGCAAATGTTTGCGGGTTTTTTGGGCCTAACTATACTCGGCGACTGGGTTTCGGTACGTCCGCAACTTGCGGGGGTTTCGTAACTTCACTCATCCCGAATGGCCCTTGTCCCGTCGAACGTCCGCTCGTTCGTATCGGCTGATTTCCAACTACAACCACCTCACTGTGGCCTCTGCAAAAGGACTCTTGGCAGGGGCGACATCGCCTGGAAGGTTCGGTCTATGACCTCGCGTAAGCGAAAAAACTCGACATCCATGTCTTCTGCTGATCCCTCGCGTCGCGCCCGGTTCAATCGGTCTTCGGACAAGAAGCTGACGCACAAGAAGCGTCGCCAGAACATCCTGGAAACGCTCGAATCGAGGCAGCTGTTGGCAGGCCCCCAATTGATCGGGATCCAGCCCAACGTCGGGGAGTTGATCGTTGACGGGTCGACTGTGGAGACGGCTCCCCGCGTGTTGACGCTGCGGTTTGACGAAGACCAGCGAATCGATCCCGCCACGCTCGATGCGGTCAAGGTTACGCGCGCGGGTGCGGATGGCGAGCTTGACACCGATGACGACGTCCCGATTGAGCCAGGGCTGGTCTCCATTGGGGACGCGGCTGCCAACGAGGTGGTGGTGCGGTTTTCCGAACGGCTGACCGACGACAAGTACAAGGTTGAAGTCTTCGGCTACGACGATCCCAGCGTGGGGATCGTCGGTTTGAGGAACGAGGATGGCGAGCTGCTGCAGACGCGGGTAGCTGGTCAACGTGTTGAAACCACGCGATTTGATCTGCAGCTTGGTGCGTTAATCGAGTCGGTGGTTCCCCAGCCAGTGATTCGCTTGGCTGACGGATCGCTTCGTCAAAACCGCAACGAGATTGTCGTCTTCTTCAACGAAGATCCGTTGTTTACCGAGAACGACGAGGATGGGAATCCGACGATCCGTTCCGCCGAGAACCCCCGCTTCTACCAACTGTTGCTGACGCAAGACACCGTTCGCAACACCGACGATGCGCTCTATCAACCCGAGCGAGTCGTTTACGATTCGGCGACCAACACAGCGCGCCTGATCTTTTCGAGCGACCTGAATGAGCTCGCCGCGGATCCCGATGGCAACGCGGGGGTCGGCCTTCGCGGCGGTACTTTCCGGCTTCGGATCGGAACGGCGGTGGACAACCGGGTCGATGTGATTTTGCCGCCGACCAATGTTGCGGTGGCACCCTCGGCGATCAGTGATTTTGGGATTCCCGGATTGAAGGTGACCTTCACGTCGGTTGCCATCGGCGAGTCCGCCTCGGGCAGGCAAGTTCGCTTCGAGGACAGTGGTGCGGGAGGCTTGCAGGCATCACTCGAGCCATCCACGTCGGGTCTGGAGACGGTCGTCTTCGACCTCGGCGGTGACAGTCCGACGCTGCAGGATCTGCAGGATGTCGCGGCCGACACTCAGGAGGTTGCCGATGTGTTATCGATCTCGGTGCTCGGAGATGTGAACACGCCGGTTCCAAGTCGCATCATCGGCTCGCCACCTCTGACGATGACCGCGGTCGGCGATACGCTGGGCACCTCGCTCGATGTGGGCGTGTTTGGACAGGGCGACGAATTAACCAGCCTGGTGTTTAACGAGGCGGTCGATCCCCAGACTTTCCTGATCGAACCGGTCGGCTCCGATGACGACCCCGCCCACACCCAGATCCGGCAGCACATTAATCCCGCGTTTGGGCCGGATGTCACCGATGGCGTGACGGAGATTGCCTACAACTTCAAGGGGATCTTTGAGCAGGTTGGTTCATCCTCTTTCTTGAATCAGATCAGTGAAATCCAGAAAGTTCGAATTCGTGAGGCCTTGAATCTTTGGGGCAGCGAGATCGGCGTTCAGTTCCGCGAGACCGAGGACGAAGGGATCATCTTTGCCGTCGGCGATGATTCGGTGTTGACCAGTCTTCCCGACACCACGCTGACGAGTCCCTCCGTTTTGAACGCGACTTTGCGAGTCGATCCGAGCTTCGAAAACTCGGCAATGGTCTTCGATCGCTCCTTCGATTTCGGTCTCGACTATGGAGAAGACTTCACTCGGAAGACGGTTGCCGGTGTCGGCTTGCTGCTCGGATTGAATCCCACGCCGGACCTTCCCGTGCCAACGATCATGAGTCTCGATTTCAGCTATCTGAATGCGAGCATCGACTTCAACTACGAGCAGGCGGAGCCGAACTACGACGATCCGACGGACTTTGAACCGGTCTTCCCGAACAACTTTGACGTGCTGCATGGCCAGTTCGTCCATCGAACCGACAGTGTCGACATCGACATGTACCGATTCGAAGTCGATCTGGATGATCCCACGCAGGTCGGCACGCTTACCGCTGAGACCTTCGCGGAGCGACTCGCCGATTCCAGTTTGCTCGATACAACGTTGACCCTTTTCGAGGAAGTTTCCGCGTCGGTGACGACCGACTTTGGTTTGGGCATCGACCTGAGCGTGACGATTAACTCGCTGATGCCTGGCCGGATGGGCAACAATTCGCGGTTGACCTTTGTTCAATCCGACCGGGGTGTGGGCGACACCGAGATTCGCATCCTGCAGGCGGTCGATCGTTCGGGGAATCCAGTTCCCAACGGGATCATCGTTGACCTGCCGCGTATTGGTCCCAACGTGACGGCCGTTCCGGCGAGCGACCTGGTCGATGCGATCAACAATGATCCGTTCGCAAGTTCGATCTTCCGCGCCGCGGTGGTCGTTGGTGATCCGGCGACGGACATTGGACTGGCTGACTTGGATACGTTCTCACCGTTGCTGCTCGAGGGCGGCGGGATCGAGCGCATCCACCGCAATGACGATTACTTCGGCGAAGACTCACGGATCATTGCCTCGTTGGGCGAAGGGGTTTACTACCTCGGCGTCTCGGCCAGCGGGAATGATCAATACGATCCGACGATCCCCGGCACGGGTAACGGTGGCCGCACGCAGGGCCGTTACGATCTGCATTTGAAGTTCGAACCGCAGGTTGACGAAACCGATGTCATCCGCGACTTGGACAGTTCGCGCGTCGATGTTCCGGGAACCGCCATCGATGGCGACGGGGATGGTGTACCCGGCGGCGTTCACAACTTCTGGTTCCAGACACGATCTCTGGATCGCAAGATCATCATCACGGGTGACGGTTCACGGGTGAATCCTGGCCAGGTGATGACGATCACGTCGGGCAGCGGGGTGGTTCGCGATTACGAGTTCGTGCCCTCCGGCGGCTCGGTTCGGCCAGGCAACATTGCGGTGTTCTACAACCCCAGCGGCCCGAGCGGCCCGACCTCGGACATCGATCTGGCTCAGGCGCTTCAAGCGGCGATCAACGGCCAACTCGGCAGCACCGGCGTGGTGACCAGTTTGTCGATCGAGATGGATGGAATGGCATCGCGGCCCGTGTTGAGCTTCACGGGTGAACGCAGCGTTTCGCTCTCGAACGGTTTCAGTGGCGTTGAAGTGCTCGGCCGCACCATCTTTGTCGATAAGGCAGCTGGCCCCGCAGCTGAGGGAACGCTTGATCGGCCCTTCAATAACATCAGCAATCCGGCGGTGCCGAATGCCTTCGGTGCATCCGTGTTCGGCGACATTGTCCGAATCGTGGGTAACGGCGGCTTGGATGGTTTCATCGAGACCGAAGCCGACAACTTCAGCTACCAGATCGGGACGTCGGAAGTGGGCGGCGCGCCGCTGGTTGACGGCCGCGCGATGAATGTGCCGCGCGGTGTGACCACGATGATCGATGCGGGTGCTGCCTTCAAACTCCGCAACTCTTACATCAACGTCGGCAGTAGCACCGTTCAAATCGATCGCAGTGGCGGTGCCTTGCAAGTCCTTGGCACGCCTCGGTTGGTCGGGTTAAGCCCCAGCGGGGCACCGATCGAGACGACGCTCGTTGGTGACGAACGGAATATCGGAAGCGATGGCTTTTCCGATGGAAGCGTGATCTTCACCAGCACGCGTGATCGCAACGTTGACGCGGCGGCTGCCGGATTTAGCCCGGATCCCACGCCGGGTAATTGGGGCGGCATCATCTATCGTCGCGATGTCGACCGTGCCGAGGGACGAAGCGACTTGGAAGATGATGGGATCTTCTTGCAACGGATCAATCATGCCGACATCCGTTACGGGGGCGGCAGTAACGTGTTGATCGATTCGGTGCAGCAGTTGGTCAATCCCGTCCAAGTCGTTGACATGCGGCCGACGATTACCTTCAACACGATCACGTTGAGTGCCGACTCGGCGATCAGCGCTGCGCCCGACAGCTTTGCGGAATCGAGCTTCCAAGCGCCCGTGTTCCAGGCTGGTGGCGCGTTCACGGCCGACTACTCACGAATTGGACCCGAAATCCACAACAATCTGCTGTTGGAAAACAGCATCAACGGGCTGTTCATCCGGGTCACGACCACCCCGGTCGAGACGCCGAAGGAGTTCAACGTTGCGGCACGGTTTGACGACACCGACATCGTGCATTACGTGTCCGAGAACCTCGTGGTTGCCGGCTCTCCGGGCGGCTCGATCCAGGACGGCGTCCGACCATCGATGGGGCTTGTCTCCGGACGACGCCTCGCCGGCGGCGATCTGCAGCCCGGGACTTATCAATACAAGATGACGTTCGTCGATGCGGATGGCTTTGAGTCGCTGCCGAGCGATAACGAATTCGAGATCACGATTGATGCGGGCGACACCAACTCCAGTGTCGAGCTGACATCGCTTCCGACGATCGGTTCGGAGAGCGAGTATCGCTCGCGACGGCTCTATCGTGCGGATGCCGCCGACGGCCGCTTCTTTCTCGTTGCCGATCTGGATCGCGGATCGGTGCAGTTTCTCGACACGGGTGTCCTGGGAACGGCTGAACTCGATTTGACACGGGAAGGGATTCGCGGGCGTCTTGACGCGTCGTTGGTGATGGACCCGGGCTTGATCGTGAAGCTTCGCGGAGCCCGCATCGAACTTGGACAGGGAACCCAGTTGTTGGCCGAGGGCTTGTTGCGTAACCCCGTTGTCTTTACCAGCTCGCTGGATGACCGTTTTGGTGCCGGCGGAACGTTTGACACGAACAACGACAACAATCTCGCCATCCCACCGTCGCAACCGGAAAGGGCTGATTGGGCGGGCGTCTATGCGTCGCCGACCTCGAATGTCAGCTTCGACCATGTGCAGCTGTCCTACGCCGGCGGCATCAGTTTGTTGTCGGGGGGATTGGCGAAAGGCTTCCTGCCGCTCGAGCTCCAGCAGGCCGAGGGACGGATCACCAACTCGCGCTTTGAGTACAACAACGACGGGACGGTGATCGGCCCGAGCCTGACGCCCATTGGGGCGGGTCCGACTGGCCGCTTTGGCCGATTGGCCGTGACCCCGGCGACCATCTTCGCCCGGGGATCGCAGCCGATCATCGTTGGCAACACCTTTGTCGATAACCGTGGATCGATCATCGATATCGACATCGAGTCGATGGGGGCCAACTATCGCCTTGATGCGGGGCGACAAACCGGTGATATCGATCGCATCGGTGTGTTGGACGACAACCACGGGCCGATGGTCCGATTTAATCGCTACGAGAATGACACCGACTCGGGTCTGCAGCTCTCGGGCTTGGAGATTCGTGCCGGTCTGATCACGACCGAAACCGTGTTCGATGACACGGACATCGCTCACCTTATCTTTGACGATATCGAAGTTGGCAACCTTCATTCTTCCGGCGGCTTGCGTCTGATGAGCCGTCCGGACGAGAGTCTGGTCGTCAAGTTCCAAGGGCCTGGTTCGGCCAACGGTCAAGCGTTCGGTACTGGCATCACCGCGTCGGGGGCTTTCACCGGAACGGCTGACCGCGTCGGCGGTACGGTCCACGTCGTGGGATTGCCTGGTGCTCCGGTCGTCCTGACGAGCATCAACGACGATACCGCGGGTGCCGGCCTGAAACCTGATGGCTCAGCCTTCACCGACCACGATGGTGACGGCATCGAGACGCGTCCCTTCGCTAATGATTGGCGGGGTCTTGTCTTTGACCAGTTCAGCAACGATCGCAACGTGCTGACCTTGCCCGAGTTGGAATTGTTGACCGAGGTCCCACCCGGATTGAATGCGAGTGTCGACAACGCTCAATTCCTCGGTGAGTTGGCTCGGGATCTCCTTTCGGCCGATCACTCGAGACGAGCCGGGTTCGAAGTGGATGGTTTCCTGAGCGGGAACAACGACATCGATACCTACAGCTTCGTCGGTTCACCGGGGACCGAGGTTTGGGTCGATATCGACAAGACCACGTTCACCCTGGACACCGTGATCGAGATCCTCGATGCCGACGGAAACGTGCTCGCACGCAGCGACAATAGCGCCGAAGAAACAGCGATCGATCCAACGCCGGTCACGGTCTTTGACGACAACCTCAAGGGTGTTACCACTTCTCTGCAAACCACGCCGGAAGAGTACACCGACCGAAGTGCCTTCGATATTTACAAGGACTTCAATTCGTCCAACTTGCGTGATGCCGGAATCCATTTCCCACTGCCCGGCAATCGGTCGGATCCGACGGCGCGGAGCACGTTCTTTGTGCGGGTTCGAAGCGCCTCGCTGAATCCCGACGATGCCGCGGGCGGAATCACGGGAGGCCAGTACAAGTTGCAGATTCGGATGACCGAAGAGCAGGTGTTCCCGGGCAGCGTCGTTCGTTTCTCCGATATCCGCTACGCGAACAACGGGGTCCACGTCCAGGGCCTGATGTCGTCGTCGCCATTCCTCGGTGAGGCCCAGGAAGCGGAAGCGACGCCGAACAACTTCAACGTGCCAATCACGCCGACCAACAATGTTCCCGTTGGCGGCCTGCTGGGACTCGGAGCCCAATACATCGGTAATGTTTCCACCAACGCCCGCGGCGTGATCTCCGTTGGAGGCTCGCTTGACCAGGGCTTCGGCTTTGGGGTGAGTGATGTTGACCTGTACCGGTTCGATGTCGGTCCCGGTGGCCAATCCACCATCCTCGATATCGACTTCGCGGCGGGCTACAACCGACCCGACACCAACATCAGCATCTTCTTCGATCCCGATGGGGAGCCGACGTTTGAGCAACCAGCCAATGATCTGCCACGGTTGGTCTACTTCGGTTCGTCCAGCAACGTGGTGGACGACTTGTCGAGCCCACTGGGCGAGGACAGCGAGCTGGAACGCCTGATTCGTGGGTCAGTCGAGAACGCTGATCCGCTCGTCGGTCCTGTCTTCTTACCGCAGGGAACGTACTACGTTGGCATCAGTCCCGACGGTGCTGTTCCGAATGGTCTGACTGGGGCCGTTGTCGAACCGATCAACTCCGTCGATCGAATCATCGAGGATCGCATTGATCCCGGTCTCTTTAGTACCGCGAACGGACCGATCAATCCCGCGTTGTGGGATCAAGGAAACCTCGGACCCTTTGACATCACCAACGATAGCTCAGCGGGTCACGGCAAGCCGAACCACTTCGACGGCACGACGTCTCCTCCTGGGGCACCACCGCCATTGGTGACCTTCTCGGAGGCTGCCGCGGCCGGTGGAGATGCGGCCGACGTTGTTTCGAACACCGGACCAACACCCAATATGGGCGATCTTGAATCGCTCACTTGGTCGTTGCAGCAAACGAACCTGATCGGCACCGATCTGAACCAGTTCGGCACGTCGACTAATACCTCGACGACGATCCCACACGTGACCATTGAGGGAGACCTGGACGCTGATCCGGCGGACTTCTTCGAGTTCGAGGTGACCGATCCATTTGCTCGCGTCATCATTGACATTGACGGCGCCGCTCCCGACATTGACACCAAGTTGGTGCTGATTGAGGGGCCGACGGGCAGCATCGCCTCTATTGATCCATTTGAGTTCAGCTCGTCCGATCCCGGCGCCGGAGCGTTTGGAAGCCTGGCGTTCGAGGATCCGCTCATCGATACCTTCGTCACCGCCGGCACCTACTTTATCGGCGTGTTGCGTGAAGACACCGATGTGGATGTCGACGCAAACGGCAATGTCAACACAACCGCCGGAGACCTGACCGGATTCGAGGATGCCGACTACACGTTGCACGTTTCGGTTGAGGGCCACGTTTCCACCCCGGGTATTGGTGGAGCAGCAGGCGAGGGAGAGCAGGTCCTTCGTTTTGATCGATCTGCCAACAGCGACAGTGGCTCACTGACCAGTTTGCCGTTCAGCCTTGGCGGGTATGTGCCAGAGGACATGCCGTACTTGTACTTCAACAGCAATTATGCCCCGGCACCCGGTGATTCGGCACAACTGCGGGTCACCAGCGACCAGCAGCCCAGCGGTAATGTCGTTCACACTTTCACCGCGGGTGGCTGGGCGCAGGAACGAAGTTCAGTCGATGATTTTGCCGGTGCTCCCGGTCTCCCGCTTGGTCTCGAGGACAACAGCGACGGATCGGTCTCGGGCGCAGCGGGAGGTTTGCTGGGTG
>JARFQX010000497.1 GCA_029287555.1 Rubripirellula sp.
TCGTCGATGACCTGTTGGCCACCGGCGGTACCGTCGAAGCCTGCTGTCGCTTGTTGGAGAAATGCGAGGCGGAGATCGTCGGCTGCTCGTTCCTGATCCAACTAGTCAAACTCGGTGGGGCCGAGCGACTTGCTCCGTATCGAATTGAGTCCGTGCTGAAATACGACTGAGCGGTTTTTCGGTCTCTTGTTCGAAAGCGGACCGCGAGGGATCACCCCCGACGACCGTCATTCGAAGTGTGCGATGCTGCTAAGCGGGGGCTGACGAGGCGTAGTCACTCGCACCTCCATCGAGGCGGTGTCCGCAACGGTAACAGTAAGTAGCGTCCGACCGTTGGCTTGGCGCGTCACAGATGGGGCAGCCATGGTCTGTGTCGGTTTGCTTCTGCTGGATGATCTCGGCGCTGACGAAGGTCGATGGCACGATGATCAGGCTGTAGCCGAGTAGGATCAAGATTGCGGAGATGATCTTGCCCGCCCAGGTATGCGGGACCACATCGCCGTAACCGACCGTTGTCATGGTGACGATTGCCCAGTACATCGCTTGGGGGATCGAGGTGAAGTCGCTCGTTTGATCGACCGAGCCGCGCGCCGTCAATGCTTCGATGTGGTACATCAGCGTTCCGCTGATCGTGACCGCCACCAGGACGACGGCGAGGAACACAATGATCTTGTTGCGGGCTGCCCAAACGGCGGCGGCCAATTCATCGGCCTCGTTCATCATCCGCCACAGCTTGAGCACGCGAAACACGCGCAGCAGGCGGACACTACGCAGGATCACAAATGAGCTCGAGCTTCCCATGAAGAGCGTCATATAACTTGGCAGGACGCTGAGCAAATCAATCAGCCCCCAAAAACTGAAGGCGTAGCGGAGCGGATGGCGGACACAGCAGAGCCGCAGGATGTACTCGATCGTGAAGAGTCCCGTCAGCAGCCACTCGGTCGCTTCAAACGTTTGAATCAGCTTGCTTCGTTGCTGGTACTCGGGAACCGTCTCAAGTGCGACGATGGTGATGCTTGCCAGGATCGCGATCAACAGTGCGATGTCGAATCGGCGGCCCGCGAGCGTGTCGGCCTCGAAGATCGTGTCGTACAACCACGTCCGCCAGCCCTCGGTTTGAGGTCGCTGGTTAAGACGTCGCCTTCGTTTCGCCTCGGAGGCCGCTGAGGTGCTTTCTAACATGTTCCTGGTTGAGACGTTGCCGAGTGACGGCCGGTGAGGCCAAAGGAGGGGGCGGTCAAGACCAATAACAATACCCCAACCAGGCGGTCCAAGGCGATGTCACAAGCGCTATTTAGCAATCGATGTGGATCACGGCCCTGACTGGTTACGAAGGCTTTCCGTCGGGCAATGTGCTCATGATCGTCGCTTTCAGTGATGCCTTTTTCGTCGCGGCGCACCTTTAATCGATACAACCGGAATCTCGCTGTTGTGGAAGCGTTTTCGGTTGGCGGGAATTACTCAAGTTTCTGGATCCCACAAGATTTGATTCCCTATGCTTAAGTGGTAAGTCTCGTACTTGGGGCTGCGAGAAGACGTCCGATTTCCGTTTCGACCTCGATCATGTCTCAACCTTCACATCAACGAGTTCACCCCCATGACCGCTGAAAAGTCTGAAACCCTCGAAGCTGGTTTCTTCCGCTGTCCGGTGCAGGATGCCCAGAGCAAGGCTGTGATTCGGGTTGGACGTCGAAAGGCGACGGTTACCGTTCAAGAAACATCCATTGACGGTTTTACCGTCCTGGTTCCGCCGAGCGCTTCGGGCAAACTGAAAGTGGGACGCCCGTGGCTGCTGATCTACCAGGGAGCTCGAATCGAGGTTCATCCCCAGTGGTTCTTCAATTCGCCCGACGGCCGCGTCCAGATGGGACTACGGCGGCTGCGTGATCTGACACCGCCCGAACCGATTCGTCGCTCATTGCTCGCTCGCTGCGCGGGGAAGCGTTACGAAGACCCCAGCTATGCAGCGGCGGTGTACGGCGGATTTGTCTTGATGCTGTTTTCCCTGTTGGCGTTGCCCGGTCTCGGGGACACGCTCGGGACGTCGCAACGCATTCAGAATGCGGTGCGCTGGTTGATCAACGGGTTGGACTATCAGATCAACCAGTTTCTGTAGGGTTGGGTCGGGCGTGCGGCACCTTGGTCTGCCTGGGTCGCAACCGCGGTGACACCAAGCCATTGTTCATGAGTCTCCGCCGGTCGAATTGGTATCGGCGGGCTGCCGAGGGGCATGTCGCTCGTCCCGGCGTCTCACCTCCTCAACGATCCGCAGGGCGTCTTCGAGCACTTGTTCGCTCGTCATGCCGTCACTTTGAATGACCCTCGCATCGTCGGCCGGGCGGAGCGCACCGACCGGCCGACTGCGGTCTTCTTCGTCGCGACGCTCCTGGGCTCGAAGGATCTGTTCAATCTGCATCGGGCGGCCCGCATCGGCCAGCTGTTTTTGTCGGCGTCTCGCCCGCTCTTGGGCCGACGCGGTTAAGAAAATCTTGCATTCCGCACGGGGAAAAACTTCCGATCCCTGGTCGCGTCCTTCGGTGACGATGTCACGACCCACCGCGATTTCACGCTGCAAACGCGACAGCTGATGCCTCACCTCTGGTACGTCCGCGACGAAACGAATTGCGTCGGTGACCGTTGGTGAACGAATCTCGTCGCTGACATCATCGCCATTGAGAAACACTCGTTGCCCATCCCAGCGAAGGTTGACCTGTTTCGCGTATTGGACCAAAGCATCGACGTCCTGGAAATCGATCTGCGCGCGAATCGCTCCCAACGTCACGGCACGGTACAGGGCACCGGTGTCAAGGAACTCAAAGCCGAGTCGCTGGGCCACCCGTTTCGCGATGCTGCTCTTTCCCGCACCGGCCGGGCCGTCGATGGTCACAATCACGTTGTCTGCTCCGCCTCGTTCCGCTGGTTGACAATCGCGTCAACGCCCCGGGTCAAATCTGTCAGGGCCTCAACCACACGGCTCGGGTGGGACGCGGCCTCGTGGGAACGAGCATCTCCGATGGAGGGAATCGTTTCAAGGTCTTCGCTGCCGCTTAACGCACCGTAGCGTTGCCCGTAGAAGGTGGAGGTCAAGAAGTGAAACGATTCACACGCCGAGCCACTCTCGAGGCCTCGAAAACGGTCTTCGGCTGCCTTGGCGAGCTCCGCGGGAGTCTGGCTCGCTTCGCGAACCAAGCCGGTACGCTCGAGTTGCCTCAAGGCTTCCGCATAGAAAGCGAGTGAGGGCTCGGCCACGCCCAACGCATCACCACTTTGCAGCCTTCGGCGAATCCACGCCGGTGGCCGCATTCGTACCAGTATCCCGAGCATCAACGCGAGCAGACCGGCGAACACGGCGGCTTGCCACGAGAAAATATTTCGCCAGGCCAACGCACCGCCGCCGAGTTCTCCCGCACGAATTCGGCTGATCGCGAGGCTGAGGCGATCGACAAACCGTTGGTACGAGCGGTTCATCGGCGTGGAGCCGCCGCCAATGAGGGCGTTCTTCTGACGCTCCCCATCCATGTCGACGACGTAGTCTTCCCAGATGTTTTTCGCCATGTCCAGAACCTGGCCGACACCGGGAGAGGACTCTCGGATGCGTCCCGCGGGCGGTGTGGGATCCAAACGCAACCAGTAACGGGATGACGGCTGCTGGCCGTAGATCACTTGCCCCGCACCGAGCTGATTGCGATCTACCAACGCTTCGACCCAGGCATGGGCGTGCAGTTGGCGCGCAACGTAGTGATTTCCCAACGAGTTGTACTCGTCGGTCTGGTATCCAACGACCAGCCGGGCCGGAATTCCCTGGCTACGCAACATCATGGCCAACGCCGATGCAAAGTACTGACAATGGCCCCGCCTATCCACTCGCAGAAACTGTTCAATCGGATCGAGTCCGGGAACCGATTTCGCATTCAGATTC
>JARFQX010000521.1 GCA_029287555.1 Rubripirellula sp.
CCTCGGGAACCCACTGACTGGAGAGCCGTGTGCGGGAGAACCGCACGCACGGTTCGGAGGGAGGGGAGTCCGGCTCAACCGGACTTCCCTACCCCTATCGGTTGGGACAGACTCGGCTACGGTTGGGTCAGGCGCGGCTACGGTTTCGTCTCGCGCAGAATCGACAACATTGCCTTCCTCGCATCGTCCAAGTGCGCGTACTCCGGTGAGCGATTCTCACCCCGCAACACTTCTCCGATCTGGCGCAAGATCTCTTGCCGAAGATCAGGTTGAAGCGAATCAAAGGCTGACGAGTAGATCAGGTAGCTAAGCGGATACTTGAACAAACGCCTCTTCAAATCAAACTCGCGCAGCGACCTGCCTAAAGAATCCCGCGGCCCCCGCTCAGTGAATTGTTGGGCGAACAAGACCGAACCCTTCACTTCGTTGGTCAGCACCGTTTCGTCACAAAACAGCATGCGGTCGACCACTTCATTGGCGATGATCTGCAATTGCGTTTGATATTCTCGTTTCGACTCCTCGCTGGCTAACTCGCCCGAAGAATCATGCGACAACCGCCGCACCGAGAAATCCGCTCGAGTAAAAGTGTTGTGCAGTTGCGTCTGATGCTCCAGCACCATCAAGGCAACGATATCACTGTAAGGCGACAAGTAGTTCGACGAATCGAACTCATCGCGCAGGTTCATCAGGTTGCCGTTGTTGGACGTATCGAGCAGACCGCTCTTGAGGTACGCGTTGCCCATGTGCCGCATGTCGCCGTGCAGGCCAGTGACGAACCAACCGCCCCAGCGCTCGGCAAAGGGACTGCGATCATCGGTGACAAACGATTCGAGCTGGGCATCGACGCTGCCGTCGACCATTGGCATCACGCTTCGCACCGTGTGCCCAGGAACTCCCTGAGTCATGGACGTTGCGTGACAGCCGAGGCAGTCGTAATAGGCCTGCTCGATCTTGGCCCGCCAAGGCATCATGTCAACGGTGTAGAACGCGGCGCCGAGCTTTGGATCCGCGGTGGAAATCTCCATCAACGAGCTTCCGTTGACCCAGCCAACGTAGGTGTCATCGTTGAAATAGATCGCCCGAGGATTACGTCGCGAGATGTAGCGGACTTGCAGACTCGTCTTGGAGAAGACGAGCGTCTGTGACGACTCGCGGATCTCAAGAGCCTCCAGTAACGAACGCAAGTAACCATGCTCGCGCGAATACTCGAGCTTGACCTCCTTCGCCTTGATTTTCTCGATCAGCCGGCTGACGCGATTGTCATCCGGCGTGTCGGTGTAGTGAAACGGCGCCTCCTCAATATCGATGTCGACATCGACACGAAGTTGGGCTCGAGCGATGGAGGGAACAAGAAGAATTGTCAGGGCGAAACAGGCGAGGCCCGCTGCGTTTCTCATGCTGCTTCCGTCATCTTACAAACCCAGATTCAAAATGATCGTTGCCGACGCTGCCAGTGCTCATTGTAAATCGAAAGCGGGACTGGGACATCGGTCAACCGAAAGGCAACCGCGAAAGTCTCGTGACAATGATTCGAGCCATTGGCGAGGGGCAGCGAGTTCTTTCTCTTTGAGACGCCGCCAGCGAATCCAGAGCAGGGAGATTCCAGCTCCAACGGCAAATAACCGTTCTTTCGTTGCAGCCCGGGACTGTATCGCTACTTCTTACTCTTGCATACGCTGCTCGTATCTTCTGCCGGGACGCCGTCAACGATATTGCTCCTGCCCTTGCGGACACAACTGACAAGACGAGATCGAAATCTCAATCAGGCTGTACGATTACCCAAGCAACTTGGCCAGCGTTGCCGCTAGTTCGCGAAGGGCGTCGTCGTTGGGAAGGCTAATCTTCAATTGAGGGCGACCTTGTTCGTCTCGCTCGATCGCTTCACCCAGCTTGTTCGATAGCGCGTCGACTTTTTCCTGGTCCGGTTCTTGGGTCGCGCCGACCAGGCCGCCCGCGAGCGACAGGGCCGCCGAGAGTAGTTGCCCGCCGGCATGGGCCACTTGCTCACGTCGCTTTTCTCCCGCCAGTCGCTCCGCTTCCGCGGCAACACGTCGTTGTTGACTCTCGTCGACCGGCGCGGCCAACTTCGGCGGCAAGATTACTTCCAAGCGTCGCTTCAAGTCTTCCATTCCGCTTTGCATCGCGACTTCGCTGACATCGCTGTCAAAATTGATCGACGCATCCGCCAAGTCCTGCTTGGACGCTAACGTTGTCAAGAGCCCTTCTTCGATCGTCGGACACGTGGCATGGGTGGTGACAAACTTGTAGACATGGATGGGTTGCTCTTGGCCCATCCGATAGGCTCGAGCGATTCGCTGCTCGAGGACTGCCGGGTTCCACGGAAGGTCGACATTCACGACGGTATTGGCCGATTGAAGGTTTAGCCCTGTGGATCCGGCATTGGTCATGCTAATGACCCGACAGTTAGGATCATTTTGAAAGCGAGCGACCAACTCGGCACGTTTCTTTTGCGGGACTTGGCCATCCAGACGCACATAGTCGCAGCCCAGATCGTCCAGCCGCGACTCGATCCGGCTTAGCATCCGCCGCCACTCGCTGAAAAGGACGATCTTTCGCGTGGGATCGGCGATAAGTTCCGACATCACGTCGGCAATTCTTTCCAGCTTGCTGCTGTATTCTGGCGACTCCTGGTCGCACAGATAGGTGCTGTCGCAAGCCATCCGCGCCAGCAACAGGCACTTTTGCATCCGCAACCGATCCATTTCGGTCATGAACTTTTTGCTTGCGATCTGGGCCACCGTCGTCAAGGCGTTGTCGTGAATCTCCAACTGTTCGGCCGTGGCCTCGCACCGAATGACCTGGTCCGTTCGCTCAGGCAACTGGCGAGCGACTTCGGCTCGAGTGCGGCGCAGAAGGATCGGCTGCATCTTCTCGCGCAGATCATCTAAATTGCGGTAGCCGACCGTCTTGCCGCGTTCATCGACGACATGGTGATGGTGAAAGAAACGATATGCCGGACCCAGCAAATCGTCATTCACAAAGCGGGCCACGGTGAATAGCTCTCCCAGCCGGTTCTCCAATGGAGTTCCCGACAGCACCAGACGGAACGGGCTGTTCAATTGGCGAATCACATTGCTCGTCTTGGATTCGTAGTTTTTGATCCGTTGGCCTTCATCCAAGATGATCAAGTCCCACGGAACGTCCTCAATCGCTGACAGATCCCGAAGGACTTGTTCGTAGTTGCAAATCGTAAAGAAGGTTTCGCTTTGATACTGCTCAACACGCTCCTTGCCGCTTCCGATGACGATTTGAGTGGACCGGCCCGAAAACTTGGCAATCTCCGCTCGCCATTGGCTCTTCAGTGAAGCGGGGCATATTACCAACACACGCGTGATCTCCGCCAATCGTGAGAGCAACTCGGCGGTGCCAATTCCTTGAATCGTCTTTCCCAGTCCCATGTCATCCGCGAGGATTGCCCGTCCCACACCGGCGGCGAACGCGATCCCGTCGAGCTGATAAGGTAGCAACTCGGCGTCGAGCAACTCGCGCCGCAGCGGATGGTCCTGGACGCGTTTGCGAATGGACTCACACTCGCTGGTCAAGCGAGCCTGAGTCAACTGGCGCTGCAGGAATGATTCCGCATCGGGAAAGATCGTTACATCGTAGCCAGCCGTTTCCAGTGCCCTGACTCGCGACATGATTTCAGTCGCGTCGGTGGTTGGGGCGTCGGCAAAGGGGGCGACCATTTCAAGCATCTTTTCATCGCCGCCGGCCGCGGTCGAAACGTGTGGCAAAAAGAATTGCAAACCGCTGGATCGGTCGCCTTCGAAATCGCCGTATCGAAGAGCCAGCGATAATCGTTTGCGCCGATATGGCGAGCGGAGTTTGGCCGCCGAGAATCGCTTTCCGACTTTCTTCCGCACATGAGTGATATGTTTGCAGACCGCCAGTCGGTTGGTGCGAAAGTCGGGACAGGTGCAATAGGAGTCATCGCCATCAAGGCTTCGGATCGCCACGCGATAGGTACGTCCGCTGCCGGAACTGGTGACGACGTAGTCGGTCCACGGCTTGTTGGGATGGATCGACCGGACCTTCATCTTCTCTTCGGCCGCACGTTGTTCGCGGTCTGCGAGCATGCGATGTCGCAGCTCATCCACCGTCAAATGTTCCAGCGGCACGTCCTCATCCGGAGGCATTGCCAATCCAAGAACACTCTTGGCATCAAGCAGGTATTCCAAGCTAGTGCCGAGATGCACACATGGTATTTCGCAACAATCACAGTTGACCGCAAGTTGCTTCTTGCGGTCGGATGACAGTGTGATCGAAGCGACCGCGACCCCTCCATCAACGTCGGGATCCTCAACGCGAACGCGAAACAGATCGCCACCCAAGAACACATCACGATCTGATTGAATCTCGAATATTCTCCCGCCCGACTGAATCAGCCCCGCGCCATCATCGCCGAGCAATTTGCAGGCTTGAGAGTAGGTGAGCGTACCAAGACGCTGGTGAAATCGATTGACAGCGGATTTCCTCGCCTTGCCACGATTGGAGCCGCCGGCAACAGACTTGTTGCGACGTTGTCCTCCATCGCCCGCCTTGCTGGTCCTGATTGGAGCAGGCTTCGTCGCCATCGCATTCTCCTGTGGATTCCTTTCGAGCCGTCCAGTGAAAACGCTGCCATTAAAGTGAGTTTCTTGACGAAATACAATCTCCAACGCAGATCGAAGATCCGCCGTTTTTCGCCCGACGGATCGAAACGAACGAATCTATTGCTTTGTCAGACTTTAAAAATGGGGTTGAACCGGGGACGGGAA
>JARFQX010000590.1 GCA_029287555.1 Rubripirellula sp.
ACCAGTTCGGCCTCTGTGGGTACAACTCTAAGTTGTTTGGTAGCCGCGTCGCCTTTGTATCCAAACGGCGGCTTGCCGGCGACACGCCGCCCTTGCGATTTGAGTGCTGCTCGTGCTTCTGCCATTCGTTCTTTGGTCAGTTCTAGTTCAAACTCGGCAGCCGCCGCGATGATGTTGGTGGTGAAGCGGCTCGATGCGGAATCGCCGAAGTTCGGATTCGTCGCCACCGTTAACGCGACACTACCTCTGTCCAGGAGTTCAAGCAACTTCGCCAAGTCGTAAAGACGCCGCGTCAATCGATCGATGCTGTAGACGACCGCGCGGTCGAGTTCGCCCAGTTCAATA
This sequence comes from Rubripirellula sp., assembly GCA_029287555.1. GTDB lineage: Bacteria > Planctomycetota > Planctomycetia > Pirellulales > Pirellulaceae > Rubripirellula. The sequence continues at coordinate 346 of JARFQX010000590.1, forward strand.
GCTGCGAGCATCTTTTGCAGTTCTGGACGCATCAAGGATTCGCTTGATTGCCCCTGATCCTCGAAGACATCGACGATTTTCCACTTGAAAACCTCGGCCATGTCCCTGCAGATATGCTGCTGAGCTTCGCAGGACGACACCGCGCTATCGCTATTTCGCGACTGCCGCGTGTAGATCGCACACCGATCGAATTTGAGGGACATCGAACAGAACCAGATCGAAACAAGCTTCAATGACAATCAAAGCATTGTATTCGGTCGGTGGATGAATCAGTCGTTCTAGCCTGCCCTAAGATGGCGGATGCCTTCCCGCATCCACCCATAATTCACGGATGCTAATCATTTGGGACCGGTTCATTCGTAGCGTAGCGATGGTCGCATGAGCGACATCGGTGAGGCCGACAATCAACGTCCCGTCGACGGACCAGCCGAAGTGACCGTGCCAAGAATCCTGGTGTGGATGAAATAGCCGGCGCTCCAATCCAGACTCTACTATGCCAATCAACCGATCAGACTTGTAGCGATTACAGGTTGGGCAGGCGAGGCATAGGTTCTCAAAAACGGTCTCGCCGCCTTTGGATCGCGGAACGATGTGTTCAATCTCGAAGGTTGTGACGGTAAGCGATTCTGCCGTCTGGCAATAAGCACAGCGAGCTTCAAAGAATTCACGAACTCGTGCGCGAAGTTCCGCGGATACGTATGCCGTCACGACGGCCCCGTTTCGGGTTGATGACGAAGCGTATACTCGGCTCGCGCCTTCAACAGGTTCAGTTCGTCAATTTGCTCAAGCAGATTATCCAGCTCGTCAATTTCGTCTGTTGATAGTTCTCCTTCAGAGTTGCGCCGCAGGAGTTCATCCAATCGCGATTGGGAACGGGGGGCCAGCATTGAATTGGCGAGTGCTTCCAGGCCAGCCGTGCTGACGCTTGGCAAAATCTTCGGCTCGTTTGACATCACTATCTCCGAACAAAACGATCTCCATCGAACGATAGGATAGCAGCGTTTGCTTGTATGGCTCTACGCGAAAAATGGCAAAAGTAGGCGGTTTGGGTCACCAGCCGTGTGCCAGGCAAGAATCTGAGCCTCCCAACGCACCAAACGTCGATTCCCGGATTGGGATCCTGGTCCATGACTCCCAATGACGCGTTCGATGGACTGAAAGCGCTGGAAGTCATCGAGCGTGGCGAAGGCGATCCTCTGGCAAATGGTGCATCACCTGAAAAGCGGCGCGCCGGGTTAACACTCACGTCGCTGGTCGACCGGCACAAATTCGCGACCAACGAACCGGCCGACGGTCTCGGTGCCGTCTACTTCTATCCGCAGGAGCAACTCTGGGTGATCCGAGACCTGCTTGTAGTGCGGATAGAGAATGGTCTTCAGGTAGGCTTTCACTTTCTCGCGACCTTGAGAAGGATCGACCTCGGCAATGACTTGCGATAGCGGCTTTCGGGCTTCGTCCATTTGGAGCATTTTGATCGGTCGCGGTTCGCGGAGGACTCAAGCTCAGGCCGGAATCTTGGTTTCGCCATCGATCATCTTCCATGCTTCTGACGACGGGACTGCCTTCACTCGCCCGCAGTCGAGATCATCGACGCGCCGACCGACCTCGGTTGACCCAGCGTTGCGAGATGGAGTTGGCCAATCGTCCGCTGAATCCTCCAAACTCGCCAGAATTGCATTCGCAACGAAAATGCGTTCTTCGCGAGACAGCCGTAACGCGGACGCAATCAGTCGCTGTGTTGAGTCGGACATTCGAGACTCCTTTGCCTTGTTCATGGCTTCACATTTTACCTGCCGCCTCACGCCGGTGACCTCTTTGAGTTCGCGCGAAATGCGACAGACATGACCGTCGAGACGGGCTCCCTGGTTAACAGGCTCCTGTTAACCGGGGCGGAATTTGTTCGTAACCACGCAGGCTTTGGCCCCAATTTAACACTCGCTTCAAAGAGATCCTGGTGGCTGAGCGGGCCGAAATCAGGTCAAAATTGGCCGCCCAACGATCCATGAGTCGAGTTGCGGGTATCTTGTCTTCATGACCGACGTCACCCGAATCCTATCTGAGATCGAGCACGGCGATCCATCTGCGGCGGTGCAGTTGTTACCGCTGGTCTACCAAGAACTGCGACGCCTATCCGTCGGCTTTGGAGCGTCATTCCGATTGGCCCGTCGCCGACGAGATCGCATTTAGGAACGCAGGATCAGTGTGATCGCCAGTGATGCGAAACGAACCGTTTATTGGCGTAAGGATATTTGGAACCGCCAGAACAGCCCCATTTACCGCCACGGCAATGGTTGGGGACGCGGGATTAGTCGTCGCAGTGAGCATTTTGGGGGTGCCAGTTGCGTTTAGCTTCACCTCGAGCGTTGGGATACTCTGCGATCGACTTGTTCCGCCAACGGTTTCAACCACCATGAGGGATCGAGCAACGCCAGCGATGTCCGAATTGGTGATAATCGGCGGCGAGACCAAGTTAATTGTCGAGCCGGAAGTAGGGCCGATCTCGGACTTTGTATTGGGTCCAGGATTTGGGGACGTTGCGTAGATTTCGATCGCAGCTCGAGGAGGGACGAACACCGGCGGCGCGGGCTGCGCCTGGAAGCACCCGGCAACGAAAGCGAGGGTGAGCAAAGGGGGAAGCGTGTTTTGCATATGTGGATTCGCTTCGGTCAAGTAACGACAGCGGTAACGGGGCCGCCGCCAAGCAACTATGATTTCAAAATTCGCGTCATCGGCGGCGCCCGTGCACCGCATGGTTATCCGGTGCTAGAACGTACGGTCGATCCACGAGATGGTTGCAACGAGGACAGCGACTGCCATCACGCTGATCATCATGCCGCGCAGAGAAATCTGTCGGGGGAGCCAAGGAGCGAGCGCAAGAAAACCAGTCGCAACAGCGAGAAACCAGTGGGCGACATACAGTCGTGTCATCGTTGGCCAAAACGCTTTGAGATGGACAATGGGGATCCGATTCTCTGAGTTTGGATCGTGGGGTTCTGTTAGCGGACGGCAATGCAGATTGAACCATTCGGTTGCTGCTGAGTGTTCAAACCAGACGCACATTCGGCCGTATCCACTGGAAAACGCAGTGTGCTCCCCAGGAATCGTGCTAATGTACCCGTCGTCCGCGTACCAGTAGCTGCGAACCCACCACGCGATGCACGCAACGCAAAGTACGCCAAACAGAAGCGAGTTTGCCAGACGTAGGATACGAAGCGAGCTTTGAAAGCGTGACAAGCGTTCCTCCTATGCGAGCAAACACATTCGGTCGGATAACGAAATGCG
>JARFQX010000627.1 GCA_029287555.1 Rubripirellula sp.
TCAACGAATAGCCACCCGAGGCGCCGGTCGTCGTTGCAATTGAATTCCCCTCCAGATCGCGTGCTTCCACGATGATGCCACCACGTCCTTCACCGACGTCGAATCTTTGGTTTGCCGTCGTGTCATCGTAAGCGACTCCCGTTACGTAAATGCTCCCCGGATAGCCGCCGCCAAACAACTGCGTCACGATGCTGCCGTCCTGGACGTTGCCATCGGTAAAGGTGATCGTATCGTAAAGCAACCCAAAGCCAGCCTCGCGATAACCGCCAAGCAACATGTTGACGCGGTGTCCGGCGCTGAGAAAGAGGCTGTCATGGAGGAGTTGCACGGCTTCGGTAAGCCCGACCAAGCCGCGAGATGACAGGTTTTCGCCGACGTAACTGGTGTGGTACCCCGCTTCGACCGCCCGCACATCCGGACCTGTTCCATCGGGGTTGATGTGGTCGAAGAAGCGTCTTTTAATCATGTCTCGAGAATGTGCTTCAGCCACGTCTCGGAGAATGGAATTCGGGGCGAGAGGTTGACGCGGTTCGCTGCCCAGCGTCCCCGCCGGAAGGTCCTCGTTGAGGGAGATCCCGAGCCGCGATGCCTCGGCCACCGGATCGGCCCGGGCGGTATTCACCAGTTCCAGCATCTGCTGCTCGTACGATGTCAAGTCAACCGGAGCTTGCATCGTCAGCGGGCCGGCGCACATCGCAACCCTGGGCTCGAGACGCTCAAGCCCCAAACGACGAGGACGCTGCATCACATGAAAGATCGCATGAAAGACGGTCATAACAAAAGATAGCTCGCCCGACGAACCCACACCGAGGCGGGCGACGCCGTCCCGCCTTACCCGCTGCCATCCCCTCGGGGAAGTCACCGTAGATTCAAGTCTAACACTTTGCCCGCTTGCTGTGAGCAGCCGATCGATGCGATGCTGATGGGTGCGTGAAGAGACCTCGCCTCAAACCAGCAGACGAGAATATGAGTGAAGTACTTCCCCGAACCATTACCCGACCGATGCAGTTCTCGGGCGGCTGCGCGACCGGCTTGAGTCACCGCTGGCAAGGAGGCCAGTATTGTTCGATCATGACGAAGGTCGGAATCGTTGGGTGTGGAATCTACGATGTCAACACGGCCGCCCACTTCGGCCAGGCGATCGCAATTGCCAGAGGCACCCCTTCGCATCCGTTGGTCGAACCGGAGGACCTCCTGGAAGCGAAGATCGTCGATGCGTCACCTCAGGCACAAGCCTACGGCATCGAAGTGGGAATGAAGGGCAAAGAGGCGGTCGAGAGAATGCTGGTGGCCCAATGAGGCCCGAAGCTGAATCGACTCGGGCAAAACGACTCGGCAGGTCGCCTTACCTGGACTCGGTCAGGTAAGCCCTCAGATTACTCGTCTGCACCGGAGACGTGATTGTTGGCCGCGGTGCTTTCCGACAGCAGGTCATGATCGCTATCGACGTCGCGCAATAAGTTGTTCGAAAACAGAATCCGTCTCGACCGCTCGACGAGTGAAACCGCCTTCTCCGTCAATCCCGAAAACACAGTGCCGCTGATGGCGACGTCATCGGTTGCGTGCAGCACGATCCCCGCGGCGATGCGGTCGTTCTCCTGCCGCCGAACGCTTCCGTTCCCGATGTAGCTGTCGCTGAAACTATTGCCACTGACGGCAATTCGTCCACTGTTAGGACCAATCCGCAAGGCATTGCTTTTCATGATCGTGAAGGTGTTTGCCGAGACCGCACATCCGTGGGCATCACGTAAATCGATCCCGCCCCCGTTGTGCGCAATGACGTTGGCGCTCAGAGCAATCCCGTAGCAATCCCGGTCCAGAACGATCGCCGTTCCCTTGCACTCCTCGATCATATTCCCGGCGACCACACTTCCATAGGTATTCTCGATCACAACACCATCACCGAGATGATCGTCGAGACAACAACCACTCATGCAGAGGTTAAAACCATCGACACAATGAAGGGCGTCGTCGTTCTCCTCGAACTGACAAGCGGAGACCACGATGTCATGACACCCGACCAGATTCAAACCAGTACGGCGGTTGTAGGTGAACAAGCAGTCGGCGACTCTCGGATCCTCGTAGCAAAAATCCAACAACACTCCGTCACCACCATTCTCGCTCACGGAAACGCCGTGCAAAAAGACCTCGTTGGTCTGTCGCGCCTCGATTCCGGCACCGCTCGCCTCATTACCCGTGATTCGAAGATCGGCGAGACGAACTCGCCACAGTTGATGCTGCCGGTCTCGCCGCGCATCCTGGCATCGCGGATCGGCAATCAAGATCGCCGGACGGCCTTGCGTGTTCTCGTTCACGATGTGCGTCGACGTTCCCGTTCCAACAACAGACGTGTCACCCGTTTCGATCCGCAGCGGTTCGTTGATCTTGAAAGTCCCGGCGGGCAAACGCACCAGGGCACCGCCTTCGGGAACGGCATCCAAGGCGGCCTGAATTGATGGGAATCGTGCGGCTTCAATGGTCGGCAAGGCTCCCGGCAGCACCACGTCGGTTTCCTGACCACTGGCGATGCTGCACGTGCAACAGATCAACAGACAAATCAGGAATGATCGATGTTTTGCATCAATGCTCATTGGAAACTCTCCAATCTATCTGAGGTAATGGCGGAGCAATTCGCGCTCAAGTCGGGCACGGACAAAGCATTGTAGCGACCGACCGTGCGGAGCGCAGTTGATTTCGCCGCGAGCAGACGTTTACGAAGTGGCGCGAGAAATGGAGAGACGCAATGAAGGCGTACGAAGACTCTTTCTGGCGTCTCCGCAACTCTCGCAGCTCTGCGTATCCCCTTTGCCCATCTACGAGAAACGTCGTGACAACTCTACAATCAAGGCCTGGGCTTCCTTGAAACGGAAACACGAGCTTCATGCGAAAACACAGAAACGGCGAAGCAGGGCAATGGATCGCTAATTCGATTTCTCGGTCTGCGATTGAAGACACGGCTCTGGGGCCAATGTTGTTGGTAGTGGGTGACCGCGGCATCTGTCATCTTCAGTTCGCGGACAGCCGAGACGAACTCGAGCGAATACGGTCTGCGGCACTCCCCGAACGCGATCTTAACATCACAGCCGACGTCGCGCGATTGTTGCGCGCGGTTGTCAAGGTTGTGGACGGCCAAGCGACGGACGTTCCATTCAAACTTGAAATCCGCGGCACGGCGTTCCAGAAGCTCGTCTGGCAACACCTGATGCGGATCCCCGCTGGCACGACCGTCAGCTACCGAGAACTCGCCAAACGGATGGGAAGGCCGACGTCGGTGCGCGCGGTTGCCACGGCGTGCGGAGCCAATCGGATCGCCGTCTTGATTCCCTGTCATCGGGTGCTGCGAAGCGACGGGGGCCTGGGTGGTTATCGATGGGGAGTCGAGCGAAAGCGGCGACTGCTCGAGCGCGAATCGGCGTTGACCGGTCAATCCTCCGCCGAGCCCCTCGACTTGGCAAGATGAGCTTTGCCTCGACCCCATCGGTTGCGCGAGCCGAATCGCTGCGGGCCTCAAATCACGGAATTCGACCTCGACTCGGCTGATAACGTGGAGTCGCCAGCGGCACCCAACGCCCTACCGAGTCAAACCGCATCATGTTAAGGTCAAAAAAACTCGCGCCCCCTTCGTCTAGTGGCCCAGGACGCTGGATTCTCAGTCCAGAAACAGCAGTTCGACTCTGCTAGGGGGTATCTTTCTAGGATCACATGGCGGTACGCAAATGTGCGCGCGAGCAACTTCGCAGCGACCAGCAATGATATTCTTGTATCAGCCTCCACATTCGCATGTCCGTGAGCATCTACACTGATTAGCAGTGAGCCTGCCACTGGCTTGCAAACTTCAGCAAACCGAACCCGGGGAGTTTCGCCCGTGCGTATTGCCAGCAGTATCCTATTCGTCATCGCAGGTTTGGCTGTCGTTTCGTTCGGGGCCGATCCGTCCGACCATCTGACCGATGAACAACTCTCGATCCATACATTGATCCGAGAAGACATCTTTGCCGGTTGGCGGGCGGGCGACATGGATCGACTTGAACGAGCCGAGCAAAACATCGAAAAACTACTCGAGCTTCGTCCCAACGCACGAGGCGATCTGCTGGCGTGGAGGGGTGGAATCGAACTTTTTCGCGCCGTGCTCGCTCACGAGTCAAACGATGAGCCGGGTTTCCGCCAACACATGCAAACTTCGAAGGATGCTTTTGACGAGGCGAAGCGTCTTTCCCCGAAGAGTGTTGGCGTAGGGTCGTTGATCGGAGGATCATACGCGATGTTTGCTGATCGACTTCCGGAACAACACCAAAGAGACGCTTGGATTAATTCTTACGAAGGCTATCAGATACTTTGGAAACAACAGCAGTCTTACGTTGGGAAAATGCCAGTGCATATGCGCGGCGAGCTCTTGGCCGGGCTGGCGCAGTCATCGCAACGGACCGGACGCCAAGAAGAATTCGCCGAATACCTCGATATGATGCTTCAGGTACTGCCGAAGACACCCTATGCCAGAGTCGCGCAACGGTGGAAGGAAGATCCCCAAAGGGCGGCCACAGAAACCATCACTTGCAAGACCTGCCACCGTCCCGGTCGATTGGCAGACCGCCTTGCCGCAGGAACGCCGGATTGAGCTTCTCTTGCACCATCCATTCACCGACGGAACGAACGGGATTCTTCCATCGCTTGGCGAATCGCCTCTTGCAGTCGCTGTGGCTCATCGGTGCCAATCTGGTAGAGCTTGCCGTTGCGTAAATCGATCTGAACCGCATCGAAGCCGGAGACGCTGAACAGCCATCCGCCCCAGATCTTCTTGATTCCCCAGCCGTGATACCAGCGAGTCCGAACGACGGCCGCCCGCTCGAGATCGGCGATCATGAATGACTTCTGAAATAGCCCGGGACCGAATGAGATCACGATGTCGTTCGAAGTCACCTTGACCGTCAGTGAGTGGAAGAGACAAAGGACCCCAAGCAGAACAGCGGCGGGGATCAGCGCCGGCAACTCAGGCTCCCGTCCCTGAAGGATCGGATAGAATGCAGCCGCCGAAGCGACCACAAGGATCGTCGCTAAGATGACTCGTATCAGTGTCCCCGGTTGTGTGTGCTCGTATTGAATCAAGGTTTGTCGGTCTCGACTTACTGGCCTTTGAAACGGCCCTTCAGGGCGTCGGTCAACCTCACTCTTCACGGAATCAGCTTAACATGCGAATGCTCGTCAGGATCGGTTGGCTGCCCGTCCTGGTATTCCTCGTCTCATCCGCAGGACCAGGGCCCGGCCTAGGTAACCGAGCCGGACGCCAGGCTAGAACTCGTCGCCGAAGGTTACAAGTTCACCGAAGGGCCCGCGGCGGACGATGCTGGTAAGGTCTACTTGACTG
>JARFQX010000639.1 GCA_029287555.1 Rubripirellula sp.
CTGTAATCCTCGATCCATGATTTGATCGAGAGCTTCGTCGGCAAGTTCGCCCATCGCCCGCTCGCGCATCTCGGGCAAGAGTCGCTCGGCAAAATCGATATCGAGCGGGTCCAGCTGCATGATTCGCTCGAGGTGTCGCTCGACCTGTTCGCGGTCGCCCCGTTTGATCGCCGCTTCGAGCGCCCAGCGGCTAATGAACAGCGGCAAGGTGATGTATGCCCCGGAACGAAAACTGTACTGGTCCAAGCTTCCCGCGACGGCCAGATCAAACCAACGCACGGCCTCTTCAAGATCCGTGTTCCGAGCAAACGGTGCAAAAACTCTCGCGACATCGTAAAGGCCGGTTTGTTCCTCATTGCCAAATGCCGCCAATGGCAGGACTCGGTGAAACGCTTCCATCGCCAAATCCGTCTCGTCTCGATCGGCCAGGTATTCCGCAACCGCACTGCGCAAACGAACCGAAGGGGAGCAGAGCGCCAATCGAATCTCTCGTTCCAACTCCTCACTCAATGGATCGTCGCCGACCCGACGGGCGATGGTCCACAAACCGATTTTTGCCTTGACTGCCAGGGCCACATCATCGGTGCCACCAAAGCGACCCGAGACGCGAGATTTCTGCTGAATGATCTCGAAAACCCGGGCGAAAAGATCCTTAGCCTTATCGGTTCGACCTCCGTCCAGTTCTTGCTCCGCCTTGAAGAACAATGCCTCAGCGTCACCGGTCTCGACGATCTTATCAAGACACATCGCCGCCAGGTCGGACTCCCCATGTCGAGCGAAAAGCAGGACAAGGTCTAAGTTGTCCAAGTGAGTGGACTGTCGCCCCCACATCGACCCAGCAATTCGTTGTGTTCCTCTTGGTGCCCGCATGAACTGGTACACCTGCCGAAAGTCGGTCTGGGGATCGAAGCCATCGGGAATCACGCCTTGAAATAGATCCGCCGCTGCCGCCACGCGCTCTTGCAAGTTGGCGCCCGGGATCGCCATGGTCATCGCCTGGACGACGATGCCAAACGTGTTCGCCTGGCAATCAGGCAGCGTCATTGCAACCGCGGTCTGGGCATACGGTCCCATGTTCTTGTCGTCTTTCGCAACAGCCAAATCGACGACCCAATCGAGGCGTCGACTTGTCGCCAATGTCGAAAGGACAAAATCTCGCATTCTTCGCGAGTCCACCGTGATGTCCGCTTCCGCCAAACGCTTGGCAATCGACCAGGCGGCGTCATCACGGCCGATCGCGAGCAAACATCGCATCAACGCGAAGAGCCGGCGAACCTCGATCGTGAGCTGGGATTCGCTGAACTGTCGCTGGCTCTCCAACGCCTCGTCGATCCAACCATCCAGGCCCAAGTCAATCTGATCGATCGGAAATCCTAGAACGTCAAAAGCCTGTTCGACTCTGGCCCCATCAATGCAAACCAGTGCCGCCGCGACGCGGCTCGTGCTGGTGGCCACCTCCAAGGCAGCGTCAACCTCACCGTGACTTGCCAGAGATCGCCAGCGAATCTCACTGGCAATTTCACTTTCGGGGGTCGAATCGTCCGCCGTCATCGACAACGCCTCGACCGCTTCGGCGCGCAACTCGTCGTCCTCACAGCGATCGGCGGCAACCAGCACTCGACTCCAAAGCCGCGCGTGTTCGTAACTTCCCGCCGCCGACTCCCGAGCCAGTCCCGCGTTGACCGATGCAGCCTCGTCCCAACGTCCAGACATGATGCGACATCGCTGCAACAGTTCGTCATCGTTACTCTGCGAGGCAATTCGAATCGCCCCATCGACATCGCCAAGCATCATCCACAGTAGCGTTTCTGCCTGAGCCCGTTCCCTGACGGACCAAAGCGAGGCTGCACTTGGCAGCAGGTTATCAGCGGTAACATCCACGCCCAAATGCTGCATCAACTCGATGCGACACAGCGCGAGCTCTTTGGAATCGGCAACCAGGTCCACCAATCGGAGAAGGTCGCCAAGCGATTCGCTGCCGATGGCTTGATGGACGTAAAGCGGAAAGCGTCGGAGCAGGGCAGAGGCGATACGAGTTTGGATCGCTTCGCGGTCGACCGTCCCAGCCGACTCCTCGATCGCTACCACCGCCGCGGTGAACTGTCCACCTTCGAGCAGTCGTTCGATGGCAGCGGGACCGTCGGAAGCTTGCAGCAAACGGGCGATCTCAGGAGGGGTATCAGGCAGCGCGCCGCGTCGCCATTGGCGCAGAATCCACTTGGCGCGTCCGGCGACTTCCGGATCGGGATGCCGTGCTGCTTCCTGGACTTGCTCTCTAGACTTCTCGCGATCGCGCCACATTTGCAGCGTCGCCTGTTGGCGGCGCGAATAGCGATCGCGCGACAACCAATTAAGCGTCTCGCCACGTGGCACCTCGCCGGCGGAGGGTTCGCGGTCTTCGCGGCGCCCTTCGCCGCTGGATTCACCGTTCGGCGGCGGAGACTCTACGTTGGCTTGCCCCCATAACCGCCCATCACGGCCGGGGCCGGAGGTCAAGGTCAGCAAGACAACAACGGCAGGAACCGTGCAAACCAGGCGTCCTCGGGTCAGCCACACAGGTAATGCTTCCCGCCTCGCAATCTTCGCTGCCATCATGACTCCTATTGAATGCTTTTATCGGTGGCGTCACGGCTCCAACGCGGCGACCCGTCCGGCTACTCTCTTACAGAGGGAAGCCGCAACGACCGATGCAATGACGGACGAGAGCGGGCCAGCCTCTTTGCCGCTCCCGATCCCATCAACACGACCGATCTTGTTAGATTTTAGCAGAGCGGTCAGGCATTCAAACACTCCGCGTCGCCAACTTGTTAGGTTCCAGCGGTCGCCAACCCCTGATCTAACGTTCCTCATGCCTTGGAGCTGAGCCAAATCATGCGAGAATTCGATTCGCCAAGCGTTGCCCTGATCCCCCT
>JARFQX010000771.1 GCA_029287555.1 Rubripirellula sp.
GTATTAGGACTGGGGGTCGAATCTCTATGCGCGAGGCCCTTTTGAGCGGCACTTTTCTAATCCGTTCCTGAAACTCGAAGCGCGAAAACGGTTTGACGAGGGAATCGCTGCAAACGATTCCGGCTATTACGAAAGGGCGGCAAGTATCTTCGAACAACTCTTTGAACAATCACGAACGATCGCGCCGCTGGGAATCATGGCCGCCAAAGCACAAGCGAAAGCGGGCAACTCGGGCGTGGCCAGGACATTGCTCGAGCAATCGATCGCAGCGGGATGGTCATCGCGAGCTTATCTGGAGCAAAGCGATTCGCTCGCACCCCTGCTGCAGTCTCCGTCGCTGGCCCAGCTCGTGAAGTCACTGCCGGAATATCCTGCGGTTGTCCAGGAACCGGTCGCCTTCGATTCGAAGGTCGGTTGGACGGCCTGTGGTTGGCCCGGCCAGTCGCTGCAAGCCGGCGTGCCGTATCTATTGTCCTGCATGTTGTCGGTCGTCCACCCGCGGGGCAGTTCGCTCGAGCAGGCAACCAAGGTTCTGAAGACGGCGTCGAAGTCTGATGCGACGTTCCCCGAGGCTGCTTTCTGGTTCACGTACACCCGCGACGCGCGAACTGAACCACGATTTCCGCAGCTTGCCAACGCTCTGCTATGGCTGAACAAAGCCGGGCACGAAGCGGAGATTATCCACAGCGCGATGCCGGTGTCCAAATCGGGGGCCTGTGTCGGATTGATGCTGGGAACCGCTGACATTTCCCTTGGCGATCGTCGTTGGCACTTCGTCCCGGGAGCGATTGCTGAAAACCTGACGAGCTTGAGCGCCCGCTTCGATACAGCGGCCCAGACAAAGATCACCGAACTGCTGCATGCCGGAGCCGCCATGACCTGCGGCCCGGTTTTCGAGCCGTACAACCTTCCGTTTAAGTTTCCCTCGGCTATCATGTACGGCTACTACGGCTCCGGTGTCAGCGCGATTGAAGCTTTTTACCTTTCCGTGACGTGTCCCTATCAGTTGTTGATTGTGGGGGATCCGCTCGCACAACCCTACGCCCAGACTCCGACCGATTGGATCGGGATCAAAGTCGATCCATCCGATTCAAACCATCGTCGCGTCGAATTCTCGCGGCAAACGCTGCCGCTGGGAACGCAAGCGACCGAGGCGCGAGTGATCGAGATCTATGTCGAGGGGAAGCTTGTCCGGGTCACGCCGGCCGCCAAACGAATTGAGATGGGGTTGCCCCAGGAGGTTGCCGGATCTCTCGAAGTCCGCAGCGTTCTCATTGCGGGTGGTCCGATCCGACCCCGAGTCTCTCACTCGGAGTGGCTTTCGATTGGTGACGATTCCTTCCTACCGGCGGCGGAAGTGATGCCGGGGGAACAGACCGTTTCGGTCCGCTGCGGTGGAGCGACACAGATTGACCTGATGCATCACGGCGAACTCGTCCGATCGGTTCAAGGTGATCGAGGGGAGGTCTCGTTGGATCGACAGGAACTCGGAGCTGGTCCGCTTCGTGTGCGACCGATTGCCGTGGTGGAAGGACGACGAATCCCCGGTCGGGCGATTCGCGTCAACGACGGTGATTAAAGAAACACGGGGATTAAAGAACCGGCGTCCGTTCAGGTCGATCTGAAGATGTCAATTTGACGCTGGCCGGCATCGAAATGAAGGCCGATCAAGGGGCGACCGGCCCAAGTGCTAGCAAAGACCCCTCAATGCGTCTTGCCCGATCGCCGGGTAAGCCTGTATAGGTCGAACAACACACGATTGCTTGCGGCCATTCCAGTAAAGGATGATTGGAAATGACGATGCAACTTGGCGAGCTGGCCCAAATGGTGGGTGGACAGCTTATCGGTGATCCCGAATTAATCTGCCGGGGCGCCAATCCACTAGGGGAAGCGGAAGGCGGCGAGATGACGATGCTGGACGACTCCGCCCGGCTCAAGTCACTCGCTGACTCGCGCGCGATTGCGGTGATCACCGGCGACCGGTTGCCTATCGATTCGATGGCCCAATTGATCGTTGACAATCCTCATTGGGCATTCTCGCAGATCGTCGCGCATTTTCGGCCCCCGCTCAACGTCGAGATGGTTGCCGGGATCGATCCTACCGCAATCCTATCACCGACTGCCTTGATTCATCCCGGCGCGACGATTGGTCCGGGAGTGCGAATTGGGGCGCGAACGCGAGTGATGCCCGGGGCCGTGATTCTTCCCCGCACCGAAATTGGTGATGATTGTGTCATCAACGCCAACGTGACGATCTACGAGTACACCCGAATCGCCGATCGCGTCGTGATCCATGCCGGATCGGTGATCGGGGCCCACGGCTTTGGTTACCGTCAGGAGGGTGGAAAACACGTTCCGACGTCCCAGCTTGGTTACGTGCGCATTGACTCGGATGTGGAACTGGGGGCCTGTGTGACGATCGATCGAGGAACGTATGGTGCGACCTGGATCGGCGAGGGAACGAAGATCGACAACCAAGTGATGATCGCGCACAACTGCAAAATCGGTCGGCACAATTTGATTTGCAGTCAAGTCGGAATTGCCGGCAGTTGTCGAACCGGCGACTACGTCGTGATGGCGGGTCAAGTTGGATTGAAAGACCACATCACCCTCGGCGACGGCGCGATCATCGGCGCGCAAGCTGGCGTCATGGATGACTGTGCCGGCAACGAAGTCTATCTCGGTTCGCCGGCGACGACGCAGCGCGACCAAATGCAGATCATGGCGGTCGAGCGACGGTTGCCCGAGATGCGGCGAGAGCT
>JARFQX010000800.1 GCA_029287555.1 Rubripirellula sp.
ACCCCGCCCCCCTCCCCCCCCCGCCCTCCAACGCACCGACCTTGCCACCCCGCCCAAGAATCCCCACAACCAACGACCCGCAGCGTAGGAACGGCTCAAGAAGTTGCGCAAGGAGCACGCCGCAGAGGCCACCTAACAAAAAAAGAATTCGATGACGAGCACCGCCTCGCTGAGTACAGGCACGATCGACGCGCTGCGGCGTCAGTTGCGATAAGCTTCCGAGGCCTGCACGTAATGATCCGCCGTTGCTTCGATGCGGCGTCGGTCATCGTCGGAGAGTTCACGAATGACGCGAGCGGGTGCGCCGACGGCCAGATGTCCGGGCGGAATCTCGCGCCCCTCGGGGACCACCGAACCGGCCCCAACCAGGGCTCCAGATCCGATGACGGCCCCGTTCAGAACGACGGCACGGATTCCAATCAGCGCGCCGTCGTGGACCGTCGCCCCATGGACCACGGCCGCGTGACCCACCGTGACTCCACGGCCGATGCGACAGGGGTAGCCCGGATCGGCATGTAGCACCGAAAGGTCCTGAATATTCGAGCGTTCTCCGATTTCCACCCATTCGGTGTCGCCGCGAACGACCGCGCCGAACCACACGCTCGCGTCGTTCCCGAGACGGACCCGACCCAACACGGTCGCGTTGGAAGCGACGAACACACGGTCACCGACAAGTTCGGGATGCGGCGAGGGATCAATCGAGCGGTCCGCCATGCGATCGTCTTTCTCGTGGTAAACATTGCGGATTCAAGCGAGCGTTCGGACTCCGCGCCCCGCGAGCCCTACCGGAACGAGGCCTCTACTTTGACCGGCTTGCACAGCTGCCCGCCAGCCCACATTGGCTGCAGCCGCCCGCCTCGCCGCAGCCGGCTGCCTCTGCGGTGCCACACCCCGGACCGCAGCCATCCTGCAGCAACTTCGCGAAATGCCTTGATCGAACCACCGATTCGTATTGATCGACAACCTTCGCCGTGACGGTCTCGGCCTGCTCATCGGGGTCACCCAAGAAGTGCATCACCAGCGTTCCGCCATCAAAAATCTGATCGACATCCAGCAGCGTCGCCTTCGATCCCGACGCATGAAGCGCGGCGCGACAGGCCTCCACGGCCCGTCGTTTATGCCGTTCCAGACGTTTCAACAGCAGTTCGTCCTGGGACGTCGTCGGACGCAGTACGTGAGCCGTCGTGTTCTTGGCGGTCCCAGCCAAATCGCCCGCGAGTCGTCGGAGCGGCGCGGCAATCCACCCGAGTTCCACCCCTCGAGCCGTCCGCACGATCACGCGGCGCCCGGGGCTGAGCGAGCAATCACCCTCGGCGAGATGGATTTCGCCAAGGGCACCGACACGAACATAATAGCGCGGCATGGAGAGGGAAACGATCGCGATACGAAGAAAGAGGAGCACCTAGCGAAGGCCAGTCGAAGACCCGCCAAAGATCAGATGCGGCCGGTCAATAGACGACTTGCCGATCTGGCCCGACATGCTCACCATGGTGGCTCATGTCGGCATTCGGTGCAAACCGAATTCGCCGTGACCACCCCGACTCACTCCCGTCGATTCAGCAAGCGACGGGCAAGCTGTGGGCCGGGTTCGCACCGCACAGACTGGGTTGACCGATGACGTTGAATCTCGAATCTTCAGCTCCCGATCGAGTTGCCTTCGACCGCTACCAATGCCTCGCGGACGACGTGCTCGCAGGCGGTTCGATTAGCCGCGAGGACGCGCTGTCGATCCTCGATGCGCCAAATTCGGACACCCTCGCAATCCTGGCAGCCGGCTATCGCATCCGCCATCGCTACTTTGGAAACACCGTTCAGCTTTACTTTCTGATGAACGCCAAGAGCGGCCTTTGCCCCGAGGATTGCCATTACTGCAGCCAGTCCAAGATCTCGAAGGCCCCCGTTCCCAAATACAACATTCTTAAACGCGACGAGTTGCTTGAGGGAGCCAAGTTGGCTTCGGAGCGGGGCGCAAAGACTTACTGCCTGGTCATCTCGGCTCGGGGTCCCAACGAACGCGAGATGAATGCCGTTGAAACGATCGTTCCTGAGATCAAGGAAAAGTACGGCCTGGACATTTGTGCTTGCCTCGGGCTGCTAGACCGAGAACAAGCCGATCGGTTGAAGGCATGCGGCGTCGATCGAGTCAACCACAACCTCAACACGAGTGAAACTTACTACGGCGAGATTTGCAGCACGCACACCTACGGAGATCGAGTTCAAACTCTGAGACATGTTCGCGATGCCGGCATGGAGATGTGCAGCGGCGGCATCATCGGGATGGGTGAAAGCCGAGAGGACATCGTTTCGATGGCGTTTGATCTGCGCGAGCTCGGCGTGCAGTCGATCCCCCTGAATTTTCTCAATTCGATTGAGGGAACGCCGCTCGAGAAGACCGAGAATCTCTCGGCCAGCGATTGCTTGAGGGCGCTAGCGATGTTTCGCTTCGTCAACCCAGACCGCGAGCTGAGGATTTCGGGTGGTCGAGAGATCCACCTTCGCTCGCTCCAGCCGCTAGGGTTGTATGTGGCCAACAGCCTGTTCGTCGGTGACTACCTGACGACCAAGGGCCAGGCGCCGAAGGCCGATTACGAAATGATCCAGGACATGGGTTTCGAAGTCACCCAATCGGCATGCGGCACAGCCTAAGCATCATTCCTAGCCCGTCTGTCCCAACCGTAGCCCGGTCTGCCCCAGACCGAGGTCAAACCGCAGCAGAGCTGCGAAACCCCACAGCCTGAGGACAGGCTGAGCTACAGTTGTAGCCCAATCATTCCCAGCCACAGCCAAGCTGCGATCGCCACTTCAATTTCGATGACAGGCTTCGTTACGGCCGGTAAAAGGGAATCACGTAGGGTCCTTCAGGAATCACGGCCAGCGAATGATCGCCATGCCTTCTCAGACTGGCTGCGACCACTTCGGCGAGCGACTCAACACAGTCGACGCCCGTGAGAGCCCGCTGGTCGGGTGAGAGCTTATCGCTGTACAGGTGCAGTGTGCCGCGTGACATCGGCCCCAATTGCATTTGGGTTTGCCACTCGTCGATATCTGCGTGCGATTTCTCGAGAATCGACTCGAGAAAGCCTTGTGGTCCCATTTCGACGAGCCGACGCTGCGACTCGATGAACTCAACCGATCCAAGCCCCTCACTACATTCCGATGCGATGATCAAATCACCGCCGGGTTCCAGAATGTTGATCGCCCCAACCAACCCCTTCACCGTTTGGTAATAGGTCTTATCCAACGGATAACCCGCGGCACTGGTAACGACGGTCGAAAAGCGTCTGGGCACGCCGATCTCGCAATACCCGCGAACAAAGTCGACCGCCTGCTGGTGGCTGGAGACGATCTCACCGAAATTCACCATCGCCAGATTCCGGTCCTCGTCGATCACGGTGTTGAGTGCCAACGCGCCACCGAGTAGTCGCACGATTTGAAGTTGCTCTTCGTGAAGTGGATTGCTGTCGAAGTTGCAGTTGGCGGTCGCCGGGTCCGCCATGAACCGCGAACTGTGAAACGTGGTGATCGTCCGGGCGTGGGCCAAACCGGGTGCGATCACTTTGCGGCCGCCGGAGTAACCAGCCATGAAGTGGGGTTCGACCAGACCGGTTGCGATTCGCACGTCCGCTTCGACGAACCTCCGATCGATTCGCACTTCCGTCCCGCGAGTGCTGGTCAGTCCCAGGTCAATGTGATCGGCATCATTGCGGGCGAAATGATTTTCGACCGCGACGTGGTCAAGCACCCAGCGATCCCCGACCAGCTCTTCCAATTCGGCACCCTCATTCGGACGATGAAGCCCCGTCGCGACGAGCACAGTGATCCGATCCATCGTTATGCCGGAGTCGCTGAGTCGTTCGATCATCGGTCGCAAGAACAACCCATTGGGCACCGGACGAGTGACATCGCAGATCGCGATGCACGCCGATGAGGCGCCGCGGGCGATTGTGCAAAGAGGGGGCGAGTTGACCGGCTCGTCGAGCGCACGAGCAATGGCAGCCCCGGGATCGTCGATCGTACGCATTGGCGGCTTGCGAATCACCGTCGCGTCAACGCCCGAAGGAAGCGGCAGTTCAACCTGACCTCGGCCATAGTTCAACGAAACCATTATTCTTCACATCCCCTTTTTCCCAGACCGAGGACCGAACCGCAGCGGAACTGCGAACCCCCTCAGCCTGAGGACAGGCTGAGCTACAGCTGAGTTGTGACCGGCTCGGTCATCAATAATACTCTTAGCTCCTCGATTCCTTGATTGATTCTTATTCTCCGCGGTGAAAGCGATATGAAATACTGGTCCCTACCGACTGCCCTTTTGATTTCGGCCTCGATCTTGCCCGTCGCTCGGGGAGAGGCGCCAATCAATGAGCTGACCGAGTCGGAACAACGCAGTGGCTGGCAACTCCTGTTCGACGGTGAAACGACTGACGGCTGGCGAAATTATAAGAAAGACACCATTTCCGATGGATGGAAAGTGGTCGACGGCGAGATCCGGCGCGTTGCCCGGGGCGCGGGTGACATCGTGACCGAGAAGGAATTCGACGCCTTTGAGTTGTCCTTGGAATACAAGATCAGCAAAGGGGGCAACAGCGGTGTCATGTTCCACGTGGTCGAAGGGGACGGCCCCCCCTGGCATACCGGGCCGGAAGTCCAGATCCAGGACAACGTCGATGGCCACGATCCGCAGAAGTCCGGGTGGCTTTACCAACTGTATCGGCCCTCCATTCCGCCCTGGTCCCAGGACAAGACCATTCCCGATGCGACGCGACCGGCGGGAGATTGGAATCAGCTCTACATTCGAGTCAACAAAGATGACTGCGAGGTGTGCATGAATGGCGTTCGTTACTACCACTTCAAACTGGGCGATAACAGCTGGAACAATCGGGTCTCCGAAAGCAAGTTCGCGAAGTTTGATCAATTCGGTAAAGCGGGTGATGGACACATTTGCTTGCAGGACCATGGAAATGAAGTTGCTTTTCGAAACATCAAGATCCGCGAGTTCAACGAGGATGGATCGGTTCCCCAGCCCATCGACGGATCCCTCGAACTTGTGGGTAAGCTGGCGTTCCCCAATTTGACCTGGGACCAGTGGGAACCGGTGAACGAATCCGGTCAACTACAACCCTTAAGGCTCCTGGAACTCACTTACGCCAATGACGGTAGCAACCGCTTGTTCGCCGCCTCCCAGTTCGGCGAAATTTGGACATTCGAGAACCGGCCCGACGTGAGCGAGTCGCACATGGTGCTCGACCTGCGCGGCAAGGTCTACGACTTCACGAAACGAGGGGCGAATGAACAGGGATTGCTCGGCCTGGCATTCCACCCCGATTTCAAGTCAAACGGTTACCTCTACGTTTACTACTCCCATGCCAGTGAACCGAAGTCGATCGTCTCGCGATTCACGATGTCGAAAGAGAATCCGAATCAGGCGGATCCCGATTCGGAGCTGGTGCTGATGGAGATCCCCCAGCCATTCCAAAATCATAATGGTGGATCGATCGAATTTGGTCCGGATGGCTATCTTTACATCGGTCTGGGTGACGGAGGTAATCGAAACGATCCGCTTGCGGCCGGACAAGATCGCTCGCAGCTGCTCGGTTCGATTCTGCGAATTGACGTCGATCAAACTTCGTCGGGAAAGAACTACGGCATCCCCGCCGACAATCCCTTCGTAAACATGGAGGGAGCTCGGCCAGAGATCTATGCCTACGGCCTACGAAATCCGTGGCGAATTGCCTTTGACCGTGAAACCGGACGACTCTGGGCGGGCGATGTCGGCCAAGAACTCTGGGAGGAAGTCATCGTGGTGACCAAAGGCGGCAACTACGGCTGGAGTCATCGTGAAGGCTCCCACGCCTTCGGCAACCGCGCTCCGGTTGACGGGGTCAGCACACCGATCGAACCCGTTTGGGAGTACGATCATCGCATCGGCAAGTCGATCACGGGCGGTCGCATCTACCGCAGCCCACGATTGCCCGAACTCGAGGGGAAGTACCTCTACGCGGACTACGTGACCGGCAAGATCTGGGCATTGAGCTACGACGGGGAAACCGGCAAAGCAACTCGCAATGAACAGGTGATCCCGGACAGCATTCCCGTGCTGGCATTCGGCGAAGACCAAACGGGCGAGATCTACTACCTTACCAACAGCTCGCGCGGAGATTGCATCTACCGCTTTGAACGGCCATAAGGCGGGGTCCAGGGCAGAGTTCCCCGTGCTCGCAATCGCGCTCAGCGAACCAGGCGTACTCGATTTCGGTCGAGAACGCGGCGGGGAGGCGTGCACGAAAATGCGAGAGCTCGGGCAAAGGGTAAGAAGACGCTTTATTTCCTGACGCAGTAAAGCTTGGACTTGCTGCGGAGGATTAAGTCGTTCCCAACGACGGCTGGCGATGCCATGAATCCGTCACCCAATTTGGTCTCCGCGAGTAGGTTGAATTTCTTGCCCGGCTCGAGGGTGAGGATGTCGCTCTCGACGCTGAAAAGGTAGATTCGACCGTCGGCATAGATCGGCGAAGCGGCGTATTCTCCGCCCGCCCGCTTCTGCCAGAAGATTTCTCCCGTCTCTGGGTCCCGACAGGAGACCACACCGTCATCGCTGTTCATGTAGAGCAGACCGTCGACGAGTAACAACGAGGACTTTTTCGCCACGCTTCGTTCAGCCGACCATTCGATGTGGGATCCGGTGACATCGCCCGAGCCATCGGGGCGAACAGCCACCATCGCTCCCATGCCATTGGTGATGAAAACTAGACCGTGACCGTCGATGGGGCGAGCCGACGCGTTCATACCGTCGTGGTAGACCGTCCACAGAGTCTCACCGGTTTGAGGGTCGTAAGCAATCGAGGCCACGGCGCTCGGGTACACCAGTTGCTTCTCGCCGCCTACGTCGATGATCTGGGACGTGCAGTACGCCTTCTTCAAGTCGCCGTTGTCCGTTCCGTAATCGATTTCACGATCGCGTTTCCAAACCGTCTCGCCCGTGTTCTTGTCCAGTGCCACGACGTACTGCACATCGAAACCGTCGTAAGCGACGTAGAGTTTGCCATCGTAAAGGATGGGTGAGGATGCCGGGCCGCGGTAATGATCACACTCCAGGTCGCGACGCTGCCAGATGACTTCGGCGCTGGTCGTGTCCAGGCAGACGGTCAAGTAACTGCCGAAATGAATGTAAATCCGGCCCTCTTCGATCGCCGGCGTCGGCGAAGCATAGCTGTTCATTGGGTGACAGAATGCCGGCTCTTCATTTTCCTGCAATACCACGTCGTGAAGGATCCTCCCGGTCGGTCGATCGACACAGATTACCGACATCTGCTTGCCGTCTTCGGTCGCCGTGGTCAACCAGATTTGGTCACCCCAAACGACCGGCGATGACCATCCCTTGCCGTGAATCGGCGTCTCCCACCGAACCACGGATGGATCGATGGCAATTGGAAGCGACGCACCATCGACGTGCCCGTTGCCGTGGGGGCCGCGAAACTCCGGCCAGTTCGTCTCAGCCTGCACGGCCGAGATCAATGCAAAAACGACACTGAAAAGGAACATGGAACGCATGGGCGGGTCGTGAAAATGGTGGGAAGACTGGAAGGAGGAACCAGCGCGGACTCGTCGCGTTGGGGCACAGGTTCATCGGCATCATAAGTCGGGCGGCTTCCCCGCTCAACAGATTGCGATAAGCCTCCCGTTTACAGGGCTCGGATCGTTGCTTGCCCACTGCTACAGGAAGCCGCTTCGCTTGCCCGTCAAGGCCTCCGGAAGCCAAGCCCTGGTCGCGCAAATCTCCAGCCCGAAGAAAGCATGACGCAGGGGCAAGGAACTGCTAGAATCTTGCCGTCTGGGTGGTTACCCACAAGTTCATTCTCATCATTCACTTTCTCGGTTCATATCGGAGCATTCGTTGTGGGGGGAAAAGTCGACTGCTTTGGGCGAACCGACGTGGGATTGGTTCGGGACTCCAACCAAGATCAGTTTTTGATTGCCGACCTGCGGAAATCAATTGTCATCCACCACTCGAGTCTTGGCTACGACGAGCAGACGCAGTTCTCCGGCGCCTCGCGCGCCAAGTTGTTCATTGTGGCCGACGGTATGGGCGGTTATGAAGGCGGTGAGCGAGCCAGTTGGATGGCGGTCGAGGGTGTCATTCAATACATGCTGACGAACCTGCACTGGCCCATTACCTGTGACGCCAGTCACGAGCAACACTTCTTTCGCGGACTTCATTCAGCCTTGGAGTATTCGGAACGACAGATTCGAAGAATCGCTGAAATCTATCCGTCGCAGGGCCAGATGGGGACCACGTTGACCATGGCCTGGGTGGTCTGGCCGTGGGTCTACCTGGTACACGTTGGCGACAGCCGTGCGTATCTGTTTCGAGATGGCAAGCTGCAACTGTTGTCGCATGATCAAACGTTGGCTCAGGCGCTTGCCGACAACGGAGTGATCGATCCATCCGAGGTCGGGAAACATCGCTTTAGCAATGTTCTGGTTAGCGCGTTGGGATGCACCTCCAACATGGAACCTGTCTGCGGCCGACACCAGCTTGAAGCGAATGACAAGTTGATGATTTGCACAGACGGCTTGACGAAGCACGTGAGCGATGAGGAAATCGCCCGGGTCCTTTCCGAAGTAGATTGTGCGGAAGCAGCCTGCAATCGACTGGTTGACAGCGCGAAAGCCGGCGGTGGCACCGACAACATTAC
>JARFQX010000888.1 GCA_029287555.1 Rubripirellula sp.
TCCAATCCACCGATGCCGAGGGGTTGAGAGACCTCGCGATCGGAGGTGACAACCCGTGCGCAGTCACTGAGGTCGCAGTAAGACACCGCGATCGATCGATCGTCATGCTTGATATTGACCACGTGGCGGCGGATTTGCATCGTCGCATCAATGCAGAATGCATAGGCCTGGCCGTTAACGTCGAATCCGATCACCTCGAGCGCTTCGTCGGCCGTCGTATCGACGACCGTCGTCAGTTCTGGAGGTCTGTAGCCGCTCGGCAATCACGCTATTTCGGCCAACGCAGTGTGAACCTCGCACCGCCCAGTGGACTCGATCCCACCTCAATCGTGCCGCCTTGCCGTTTGGCGATTCGTTGCACCAGCGCGAGGCCCAATCCGGAGCCGGTTTGTCCCGAGTCGCCGAGTCGCACGAAGGGTTGAAAGATCTTTTCGCGATCCTCTGACGAGATGCCTTCGCCATCGTCCTCCACCTCGATCAAAATTCCGTCCTGATCGTCGCGAGAGCGTACTTGCACAAGGTGCTTGGCGTGGCGAGCAGCGTTGCTGAGCAAATTCTCGACGGCCCGAGCGAGACCTTTGCGATCGGTGAAAATTTCCGCCGGCGGATGCTGGGGCAGAGATCGGAATTCGATTTTCGGGTGCAGCGTAGCGTGGATATCAATCAACTCGGAAAACAATGCCGACAATTCGACGTTCTCGGGTTGCCCTTTCAACTGGTCCGATTCCAGGCGGACGTACGTGAGCAACTCGCCGACCAGGTCGTCCAGTTTCTGAGTCGCGCTGTCGATCGCGTCGAGTCTCGTCTGCCGTTCCTCTTCGCTCTTGGCAGTCTCCACCAAGTCAGCAGCAAATCGAATTCGAGCCAGTGGCGTGCGCAACTCGTGCGAGACGGCTTGGAGGAGTTCGCGTTGAGAACGCAGCAGGGCCTCGGTTCGGTCCGCCATCGAGTTGAACGCGCCAACCAGCGCCAAATCCTGGGGCGCTTGTGATCGATCGATACGAGCCGACAGGTCGCCGCCGGCGATTGCCGCGGCGGTCCGTTCGACCGCGCGCATCTGGAAGACGACGGGCCGGAGCAACACGGCGATGGCAATAGCCGCCATCAGGAACACCACGCCGTAACCGAGGTTGACTTCCGTTTGGCTCGGGCCCGCAAACTCGGGAAGCGGTCCAAAGAGTAAACCTTCAGCGGTGTGTGGGGCCGCGTTGTCACCGCCGCGATCTTTTCCGTAATCGGTCAGACCCACGGTGTCCAAATCATCTCTCGGTCGGGACACGCCTGAGTCGGTCGGTGTCAGCGCCACCGCGATGTGTGTACCGAGCAGGACGACTTCACCTTGCCGCAATCTTTCCCTTGCTTCGGGCCAAAGCCAATCGGCATCGAGGGGAAAGAGGGTGACGGGATAGTCGAAACGGTCGGCAACGGTTGCCATCGCCCGGTCGAAGTCCGCTGCGCTCAGCAATTCGTCTCGCGCAAGTCGCGCACCGCCTGAGAGAGCTTGTTCGACAACGCGAGCGTTCTTCTCGCTGCGATCCCGAAAGACGTACCCCTGGATCAGCCAGGCCGAGATCAGGATGGCAACGACACCAAAATAGAATCGCAGGAACAATCGCGTCATGATTCGCTTGCCAACAAATATCCCACGCCGCGAATCGATTTGATCCGCCGCGGTTGGACAGGATCGTCGCCCAGTTTCTTCCGCAGCCGAGAAACGCGCAGGTCGATCGATCGGTCCAGTCCGTCGTAACGGACTCCGTGCAATTCCTGGTAAAGTTGATCGCGCCCGATCACATTTCCCGCGTTGCGGGCCAACAACCACAGCAAGTCGAACTCAGCGGTCGTCAATTCGATCGGCGTACGACCGATTTGGACGATGCGACTGGAGGAGTCGATGGTCAAATCGTCGACTTCGATGCGCGTGGGGACGGCGTCGGATGCAGTCGCCTGCGATTCGCTGCGTCTCAGGTGGACGCGCAAGCGGGCCAGCAAGGCTCGGGGGCGCACGGGTTTCGCCATGTAATCATCCGCACCCACCTCCAAGGCAACGACCTCGTCGATTTCATCCCCGCGGGCGGTCAACATCAGGATCGGGCCGTCGAACTGTGAGCGGACTTCGCGGCAGATCGAAATCCCATCGGTGCCGGGCAAACCGATATCCAGAACGACGACGTCGTAGTTCTCCGAGACGATCCTCCGGGCGGCGCGCGAGCCATTCCCCTCGATAGTGACCTCGAAGCCGTAGGTTGATAAGAACTCGGCAACCATCGAGGCAAGCTCGCGGTCATCCTCAACCAACAGCAATCGGCAACTATTGGGATCGGGCATTGCTGACCTCGTCTTGCTGGTCGATTCGGGTCGCATGAGTCCTGCTTACTTAATCGCCGAATAGTCGGTTGGCTTCATGTAGACGACCTCGGGGCGTTCGCGCAGGAACCTGCCATCCTTTTCCGACTCCCTGGCTGCCTTCCGCCAATCCTCGTCCTTGACGAACGCTTGCCAAGACTGCTTCGCGGCATCGCGACTATCGTGTCGCAAGATGTAGACCAACGTGTCGTTGGATGCGGGCTCGTCGGTTGGATGCCAATAGGCGACCGACTTCATACCATGGCGATCGAACAGCCGAATCGTGTGATCGCGAAAACGAGCATCCAGATTGGGGAGCTTGCCTTCGTTCGTTCGATAGATTCGCAATTCGTAAACCGCCTCCTGGTTCTCGTCTACCTCTTCGAGCATCGAGGAATAATCCGTCAGTCGCATGTAGACCGATTCAGGCGGTTTGGAAAGGATCGGGCCATCGGCTTCGCTTTGGCGATAGGCCTGTTGCCACTGCGGATCCTGCAGGAAAGCCCGCCATGAGGCTTTCGCGGCTTCTGCGTCCTTGTGCTCGATTACATAGATCAACGTATTGCTCGCTGACGGGCCGTCGGTGGGAACCCAGTAGCCAATCGACTTCATCCCGTGCTTCTCAAACAACTCAACCGTGTGATCGCGAAAGCGGGCATTGAGGTCATCGAGTTTGCCTTCGTTGGTCACGTAAGTGCGGAGCTCGTAGAGTTGCGCTTGCGATGGTGCGCCCTGCGAAAGAACCGCGAGTAACGACACGATGAACAGGAAACCGCCGCGGTTCGGCAAGTGAAGATGCATGAGGTTGTCTCCGGCTGGTCTTTGAAAATTGATTCAAGACGACAGCATAGCGAATCCATTCACGCTGGTCGTGCTCGTACTCGTGCTCGTGCTCAGTCGCTCGCGACGGTGCTCGTGCTCGCAATCGAATCCACTGACGCGGTTCTTACGCCCCAATCGATTACGAGCGCCGCTTCGCTGAGCACGAGGAGATCTACACCGTTCATGATCTCGCACGCTTATTTAAGATTCGCAGCTATAGCGGATCAATTGTTCGTAAAAACGGACCAGATCCAAGTAGTCGTCGCGGGCCAAACGTTCATCGATTCCGTGAATCCGCTTGAGATCTTCCTTGCCAAGTCGCCACGGTACAAACCGATACGTTTCCTTCGCTAAATCTAACTCTTCGTAATGGGACGCATCGGTTCCCGCGACCACAACAAAAGGGGCCACGACCACCGACGGATAGATTTGGCGGATCGAGCGGTGCAATTGCTCAAACGCGTCGCAGTCGGTGGACGAGAGCCGCTTGGAAGGTGGGCGTTGCATCGCAGTGGCTACGATGTCGATACTCAGGTCCTTGAGCACGTCTTCAATATGTTTGATCGCGGACTCGATGGAATCGCCCGGAAGGATCCGCAAGTTGAGTGTCATCGTCGCTTGGGTCGGCAGCACGTTGTCCTTAACTCCCCCTTCGACAATCGTCGGTGCGATTGTCGTCCGCAATGCCGCATTACCCAGTGGCGTATTGTCCAGTTGACGGATCAGCAGCGGGTCAAACAACCAGCGATTGGCAATCGCTACCCGCTGCATCCAAGACATCTCCGAACCCAAGTACTCGAGCGTCATCCCCATGCCTCGGTCGATATCAGCTCGATGAGGCGAGTGGTGCAAGCGATCGAGCGCTTCGCCGAGGATGCCAATGGCGGTTTGCGGCAAAGGGGGTGGCATCGACGAATGACCGGCTTCCTCCACCTTGGCAGTCAACTCCAGCGTGACGAATCCTTTTTCACCAATGCCAATGAAGGCAGCCGGCCCGTCCAGTCCAGCGAAGTCGTTGAAGATACCGCCACCCTCGTCGAGCACATACTCGAGCTGAATGCGTTGGCTCTTCATCCACTCCGCAATCGGTCGATTGCCGCGGGTGCCACCGATTTCTTCGTCGTGACCCAACGAAACGTAGATCGTGCGACTCGGTTGAAAGCCCGCCGCGATCAGCCGTTCGATGGCTTCCATCATGCCAACCGCTGCCGCCTTGTTGTCGATCGCGCCGCGTCCCCAAACATACTGCTCGTCCACTTTGCCACTGAATGGCCCATTGGTCCAATTGTCGATACTTGCCGTTTCGATCGGTACCACGTCGTAATGACCCATCAACAGAATCGGCTTCGCCGCACTCTCCTCGAGACCCTGCCACTTGAACAGCAAGCTCTGGTTGCGCTCATCACCGAAGTCGGTGCCCGTCATCCGTGAGAGGTTCTCGTGAACCAGCGGGAACGATGCTTCCAGAAACTGTTTGAACCGATCGAACGCTTCCGAGTCGATGCGAGCCGGGGTGGGATAAGAGATCGTTTTGATGGTGAGTGATTCCGCAAAACGATCGAGAATCTGTTGCTCGGGAAGCTCGCTCATCGCAACCGGTTCGACGTCGATCTGTCGGGACGGAAATCGCAGCGTGTTGTAGACGAGCACGGCAACCAAGACCGTTAGCCCCAACATCGCAACTCGAGTCATCGCTCGAAAAAACCCGCGAGCTCTTCGCATGGATCCGCCTGGAGTCGAAGTCTTATGGAAGTTAACGTCAGGCCATTATAGGGGGTTGCGTTTACTCGGAATTGGGATTGGGGGGAACTTGAAGGCCGGACGGTCAAGCAGACGACGGGAAGGCCAGAGACACGTTCTAGCGCTGGCTTCCGATGTGAGGTCTTCGTGACAAGCCGGAAAGCCCCGATCTATCGAGGCCGACGAGTCCCAAATCGAGCAAGGGCGAAGTGTGGTGCCTTCACCGAGAACCATTAAGAACCTACAAAGAGCCTGTACGTCAACCTCAAAGACTCCTCGGATGAAATCGTGCCCCACCGATTGAAGAATCTTGAAGTCGTTTTTCGAGACGCGCCCGATCCAATCATCATCGAAGATTTGGACGGTGTCATTCTTGACTTGAATCGTGAAGCCGTCAGGTCCTATGGCTTTGCGCATGATGAGTTGATTGGGAAATCGATCAAGCGGATCGTGCCACCATCGCTTCATGCGCAGGCAGATGATTTGCTTCGCCGGTGCCTTGCAGGTGAGCAAGTTCGGGGTGTGGAGGGACGGCGAATCACGAAGGATGGACAAGAGGTACCTGTTTTATTGTCTCTTGCTCTATTGAAAGATGAAGCAAACGAGCCGATAGCCGTCGCTACTTATTGCAAAGACATCACGTCGCTTCGTCATTCCCAGGCGGAGGCCAAACGGCTTGCCCGAGTGTTCATGGATGCGGCCGATCCGATCATCGTCGAAGATCTCGACGGCAAAGTGATCGACATGAATCGTGCGGCAGAGAGCATATACGGCTGGACCCGCGACGAATTAGTCGGTCAATTCATCAAGCGGCTCGTTCCGCCAAATCGGCACCGGCAGGCGGATGAACTGCTGCGACGGTGTGTCTCTGGCCAAGAGGTACGCAATGTTGAGGGGCTCCGCATCTCCCGCGACGGTGAAGTTGTTAACGTTTTGCTGACCCTCTCTCTCTTGGTTGATGAGGACCATCAGCCAATGGCCGTCGCTAGCATTGCCAAGGACATTACTTCGTTGCGAGAGTCCGAAGCGGAGACCGAACGTCTTTCCCGCGAGATCGCAGCTCGCCGGGAATCGGAACGCAGGTTGGCGGACGCTCTCAAAGAGGTCAATCGCATTAACTTTCTATCCGACATCGCTTTGGAGTTAACGGGCAGCGGGTACTGGCATGTCGATTACAGCGATCCTGAGTACTACTATCAATCAGAGCGGGCAGCAAGCATCTTAGGTGAACCGTTGAAAGAGGACGGTCGTTACCATCTTCAAGACGAATGGTTCTCGCGTCTGGAAGAAGCAAATCCCGAGACGGCTGCATTAACGAAAGAACGCTACGAGGGAGCCATTGCTGGAAGGTATCCTGTCTACGATTCCACGTTTGCCTACAAACGGCCGTGCGACGGGGAGATCGTCTGG
The DNA here is from genome assembly GCA_029287555.1 of Rubripirellula sp. Taxonomy (GTDB): domain Bacteria; phylum Planctomycetota; class Planctomycetia; order Pirellulales; family Pirellulaceae; genus Rubripirellula. The sequence goes on from JARFQX010000888.1 coordinate 6,319, forward strand.
GTGCACGCGTCGGGTCAGATCGTGCGTAGCGAGGACGGCGTTATCAGGTTCATGTACGGAGTCTATCAAGACGTCACCGAGCGCGTGCGGGCTCAGCGGACTCTCCGCGAGGCCAAAGAACAAGCCGAGTTGGTCGCAGCCGAACTGAGACGGAGCCGAGCCCTAAATCAAGGTTTGTTGGATGCCACGGACGCCGTCGTTTACGTAAAGGACCTCGACGGAAGGTACCTGCTGGTGAACAAAGAGTGGTGTCGCGTGATTGGGCGAACCGCGTCGGAGACGATTGGAAAAACCGATTTTGATTTTCAGCCGATCGACGTCGCCAGAGCGTTGGTGGAGAACGACCGACGAGTCATCGAGCTTCGACAGCCGATCCGATTCGAAGAAAAGCCCGAGGCGGGAACCGATGCCCGGACATTCATTTCCAACAAGTTTCCCCTCTTCGACGAGAATCGAGAAGTTTACGCCGTCGGCGGGATTTCTGCGGATATAACCGATCGCAAACGACAAGAGGAAGCGCTGCGGGAGAGTGAAGAACGATTCGATTTAACGGTGCGTGGCAGCGGCGATGGATTGTGGGACCACGATCCTTCCAGCGGTGCCATGTGGTTTTCCGATCGCTTCCGAGAATTGCTTGGGTACACCAACGAAGCGGACTTTCCCAACGTCGCTGAGTCTTGGAGCGACGCATTGCATCCGGATGACCGGGAATCGACGTTGCAAGCGTTTGCGTCGCATTTGGAACGAGATGTTCCTTACGACGTCGAGTATCGTTTGAAAACAAAATCGGGCCAGTATCGTTGGTATCGTGCTCGCGGCAT
>JARFQX010000946.1 GCA_029287555.1 Rubripirellula sp.
ATGTCGGTGCGAATCGCCTTACCGCCTGGCCAAAACGAAGGCATCACCGTGTTGGGACTGTATCTTTGGGGATCCAGCATGTACCGATAGAACCAGTCTTTTTTCAACCGCCTGGCCATCTCCGTTAGATCAACGGCAGGCATCGTGTCCGAAAGTTTGTACTGATACGTGTGGCAGGCGACACAGTTAAGCCCTTGATTCCCGGCAAGCTTCAACCCCAGGTCTCGGATCTCTTTGTGATCTTCGAAATCGGCAAACTCCGTTTCCGAGAGACGATCGGTCGACTGAAACAAGTCGACCAGGTGGGCGATGTTCTGTTCGCCGTACTGCGGCATTCGCGTTTTCATGTAGGGCCGAATGGATCGACCATTGACCAACACATCACGCATCCATTTCGGCTTCAGTTTGGCTCCGACTCCGGTCAAGGTCGGTGGAATCCGCCCCTGATCGCCAAGATTTAGATTCGTTGTTTGAAAGTGAACACTCCGCTCGGAAGTCACACCGCCAAGATCGTTGCGACGATGACATGCCGTGCAGTTGAAGTGCGTCAAATCGAAGTCAATCAACTGTTCTTGGGTAAGCTCAATCGCATCTCGCTTCAATGCGGCTCGGATTCGGGACCGTTCATCATTCGTCAGATTGAATTGAGGCCAAGCCTCGCTCGTGTCACCCGAAAGGCAGCCTTTGTCGGGATCCAGATCCACCATCGCAATAGATTTCGAATTTCCTGACTGCGATCGGTCAATCTTGTCATGACACTGACCACACTTGAGTGATCGAAACAGCGATCTTCCTTTCTGAATCAAGGCGGCATTCGACTGCGGTCGCATCTGATTCTGGCGGTACGCATCACCATCTGGCTGCAGCAGATAATTCGAAATGTCGACCGCTTCACGGTGATTCAATTGCATGCCGGGCATGCGTCCCAGCGGGCGAGAGACATGGGGATCCTCGAGAAATTCAATCAGCGCCGAGACCGAGTACTTTCCCCGAAGCTCGCCCAGCGGGACGGAGTTCTTCCGCGGTTGCTCGACCGCCGTCTCATTCCGTGGCGAATGACAAGCCACACAACCTACGGAGTGAAACCGATCAAAGCCCCGGGTCACCGTAGCTGGATCGGCCTTCGCGGCAGCCTCGTCGCCAAAAACGTTGCCGTCGAGTGACACGAGATATTCGACGATCGCAGCAGCGGATTCGGATCGTGCGGCCGCGTCCAAATGTGACATCATTTGCGGCATCACCGTGCCCGGCTTGAGAAGCTGCGGTTCGGCAATGAACTGGGCCAAATGAGCCGGGTTCAGTTTCTTTGCCGACCACCGCAAATCGGGAGCCGAAATGGTCAGCAGGCTGGCGTCAACACTTCGGGGTTGATGGCAGGCTGCGCAGTTGAATTGACGAAGAAGGAGCAGCCCGCCAAATTCGGGACTCAAATCACGCTGGGCCAACGTGGTAACGGCCGCGCCATGATCCATCGGGCCCCGTTCTTTCAGATCGATCACGTAGCGAAGCAAATCCAGGAACTCTTGCCGCCCTTTCAACTCATTGACGAGCCCAATCGGCATGACCGACGTGGATCCTGGCATGACTTCCGACACGTCCTTCATTTCGATGGTGACAAGCTTGTCGACGTTCCTGGAATCCCGCAACACGATTGCATCGTCGTCCTGCTTCACCACGATTCCGCTGGAAACTCGCCCGTCGACGCCAAGCACCAGCGTCGTTTGGTATTCCTTCTTGATGACCTTGGATGGTTGCAAGATCGACTCAACGATCGACTCGTCGGTAACGTCCTTGGCGAGCCGACTCAAATCGGGACCGATTCTGGCCTGCTCGGCTGCCGGGCGATGACACTTCGCGCAGGCAATGGTTCCTTGATGAAACAGAATCGCTCCTCGGACGATGTCTCCCCTCTCGCGAGCCTGAATGAGTAGCTTCGCGGGATCTTCTTCGATCAGCTCCTGACTGAGAGTCTGGGCCGGCAGCGAGCGAGCTGCCAGCACGAGCAGCAACAGCACAGCCGTCTTGCGGCACAAACGATGCATCATGAGATCTTCGGAAAGAACAGTGACGGCAGGGCAAACCAGGGAGAAGCCTTGGTCGCAATTGTAACCACAATCAGCGTCAAAGTAGGTGAGGCCACAACGGTAGCCGAGCCTGTCCCCAGGCTTGAGTCTCTGTCCCCAGGCTTGAGTCCGCACCACGAAGCCGCGGATGTACCGGATCGCGAGTCCGGAGTCGCCTTCGATGATAGATCAAATGGCACGTCAACTGCAGCAAAACGCGATGCTGGATTTGATCGCTACATGACGCCGACGTGGGCGAATGTGCACAGGCGTGAGGAGTCATGGCGTTACATGTCACATCCATGGCGGAGCGCTCCGTTGCTGAAACAAAACGAATTGGACCGAGATATTGCCGATCGCGTTCTTGACTCGCTCACCGCCGAAATCGCGGTTTTGGAAAAGGACGGTACCATCTGCGCCGTCAATGAGGCTTGGCGGCGATTCTCGCACGAGAATTCTGGCGACCCGGAAGCGACGGGGATCGGGGTGAACTACCTCGATGTCTGTCGGTCGGCAACGGGAGCTGATTCCATACTCGCCGAAAGCGCATGCTTGGGAATTGAACGAGTGCTCGACGGTTCTCGTGACGTTTTTCAGCTCGAGTATCCGTGCCACTCACCGATCCGAAAGCGGTGGTTTCTGCTCTCGGTTTCACGATTGAAGGATAACCCAGGGCTCGTCGTGACATCCCACGTATGCATCACCCAACGAAAGTTAATCGAAAATC
>JARFQX010000539.1 GCA_029287555.1 Rubripirellula sp.
GCTGGTCGACGCTCGTGTTGAACTGCAACGTGCGGGCGCGTCGGTGGGAAACGTGTTACTCTTGGAGGCAAAGATCGCTCAGAGCGAGGCACGCTTCGATGACGCGATGAGTTTGACCCGGCGCGCCGCTTGTGAAGCGCCGCCCTGCCCCGACGATGGGCTCCGAACTTGCACTCATTATCAGGATCCTTGCGACGAGGGCTGCGTGACACAGATTCCCTGCGTCGGCCCCCGGGTTGAAAAAAAAAGAGCCGCGAAGGACTGTGCGGCGGCCTATCAAGCCCAGATCCATTTGGTTCGCGCGCGTTCCGCTGCTGAGCAGTACGAGCTCGCAAGGGCCGAGGCTGAGTTGTCGTGCGCGCGGGATTTGGCTGCGGAAGTTTGCAGCGATGATCTGCAGGCGGAGCTTCACAATGTCGCAGCGCTGATCCACATCGCCAAAGGTGAGTACCTGCAGGCGGCACGGCACCTGGACCACGAGGCAGTGGCGCTGCGACGAGCGGGAAACTATCGAGAGATCCCCAACGCGCTGGAGATTGCCTCGGCGTCCTACGAACAGCTCGGCCTGTTCGGTTTGTCCGCCGATCGTCTGTGCCGGGTGGCAAGAATCCTTTACGGTCGTGGCGAGTTCGAACGGGCTTGGCAGTACGTTCAGACAGCAGTCCCGATGGCGGAAACGGCCTGCTCCGAAGCGACCCAGATTCGCCTCGCGCTACTTGCGAACGAGATCGCGCTGGCGCTGACTCAGCGAGGAGAATCGTTACCGGAGCAAACCGAGCAAGACGAGGAGCTGGAGATGTTAGCGCCGGAGAACGCGGATGAGCCGGGCGATGCGCGATTGTTGGACGGGTTGTTGTAGGTTCGCCTCTGCGGGGCGAACATTCTGGCGGCATGGCTACTCGTGGGTGACAGTCTGGGGATAGACTGACCTACAATTGGAGCCGTGGCGAAGTTCTTCGCTTCATGTCTCGCATGCGAACGACGGGCGACTCGTTTGAGATAGCAAGATGGCCTTTGACGTATTTCGACATTCGCGCGCCGTAACGGAACTGTTGCGGGCCAATACCCCCTTCGTGATCGTGACGATGGTGGATCGCCGCGGCAGTGCGCCGCAGATTGAAGGTGCTAAAGCGATCGTAACGACCGAGGGAATCGCGGAGGGAACCGTCGGTGGGGGACGGGTCGAAGCCCGAGCGATTGCCCATGCTCAAAGCCTGCTTGGCAGCGACGACGGTCGCAGCTGTGAGTTCGTGGTGTGGAACCTGCAGACCGATATCGGCATGACGTGTGGCGGGGAAGTGAAGTTCTTTTTCGAAGTCTGCCTGTGCAACGACTGGCGCATCGCCTTATTCGGAGCTGGTCACATCGCACAAGTGCTCGTGCCGCTGCTGCTGCAAATGAACTGTCGCGTTACCTGCCTTGACCAACGCCAGGCGTGGCTGGACCGAATGGCCGAGCACCCGCGGTTGACCAAGATCTGTCGCGAGGACTTGGCGGGAGCCGTCGGCGAGCTCGATTCGCAGAGCTTCTTTGTCTTGATGACGCAGGGCCATGCCACGGACTTGCCGGTCTTGGCTGAGGTGCTGCGAACGATTGAGCCTCCCTACATCGGAGTACTCGGCAGCGTTCAAAAAGCAAAGATCTTGCGACGCGACTTGAAAGAGATGGCGATTTCGGACGAGAAGATCGAATCGTTCTTCTGTCCGATGGGATTGCCGCTGGGCAACAACACGCCCCCTGAAATCGCCATCAGTATTACCTCGCAGCTGATCCAGCAGCGAGATCGCTTGGGGATCATTCAGCAGAAGACGAAATCGTTCTGAAGGCGGATCGTTATTTCAACTTGTAGGCCGAATCAAGGAGCGCAGCGACGCCGATCCGGCAAAAATCGGTGCACGGCGTCGAATCGCAATTCCAACCTGGATCTGCATTCCAAGCCGGATCGGCGCTTCGCTTGATTCGGCCTACTTAGCATTCCTTGTAGGCCGAATCAAGGAGCGTAGCGACGCCGATCCGGCAAGAATTGTTGCTCGGCGTCGAATCGCAATTCCAACCTGGATCTGCATTCCAAGCTGGATCGGCGCTTCGCTTGATTCGGCCTACTTAAAAATTCCCGGACACCTTCAGTTCATGGAGCACGCGTCGCTTCAGGCCCGTCCCTCGAAGCAACCTCGCCCGTCGACGCAATCATCGCGGTCGACGAGTGCTTGATCGGGACCGACGACGTGTTGGGTCTTGTTGCACCAACAATTGAATCGCGTGCTACCCTCCTCTTCTGGCGATTGCGGATCGGGATTCCCGGTCACGTAGATCGCCTTGCTGCGAAGGTTCATGCAGGGAGGCAGTTTCGGAACCTGTTTCTGGTCGAAGGAGCGTTGGTAACCCATGAATTGACTCCGATGCTTAGACGAGCGGCGTTGGTTCAGTTTGACGTTCCACGGGACGTTGTGGCATGGGCCCGTCGAGACCCCCGGTTTCCAGACCTGCCGCTCGCAGAATGGCTCGCTTGACGGCGACCTGGGCCAATTGAATTTTGTAGTCGTTTTCGGACAGCGCGATTGCCCCGGCCACCGACTCGACTCCGGTTTGTTCGGCCGATTCTTCGGTGATCGTCTTGCCCACGAAATGCGCCGCAGCCTCGGCGGCAACCCAAGGTACTGGTGCGACCTGTCCCAGGACGATCCTGGCTTCTTGGACACGGCCGAGACGAACATCCAGACTGACGGCAGCCGAAGCCAATGGTGGATCGGGGCCTTCCCCGTGCCGGACTTCGTAGGCAGCGCTGATTCGATTTCCATGCGGCGGAAGAATCAGATGGCTGACGAGCTGGCCGGGTGCCAGGACATTCTCGTTCTCACCTTCTGAAGTCGGAGTGCGATACAGATCGGCCAGATCGAGAAAGGTCTCTTGATCAGGTTCGGGACCGATCACCCGCAGGCGGGCACCGAGCGAGATCAAAGCCGGGGCCAATCGGGAAGCATTCACGAACTTCGCCGGACCCCGGTTTCCAAGAATCGCGTGATAGCGGTTGGCACCCTCGATCACCATGGTGCCCTGCTTGGCGAGCAGCCCATGACCATCTCGGAAATACCAGCAGTTAGGACGCCGCAAGAGCTCACCGATCAGCGTCCCCTGAGCCTGCAGTTGAATGCTGCTGATCCCTTGAATGACCTGTTTGGCCGATGCGTAGGGGTCGCTGCGGCGGTCGCGGAGAAACTCATCCAAGTGCACCGCGGCACCGATCCAGAGGTTGCCCTCGGCATCGTGATCGATGTCTTGGAGCGTGCGGATCTCTCCGACGTTGACCACCAAATCCGGGGTGACCACCATGCGTTTGAGGAGGCCGACGAGGTCCGTCCCGCCAGCGAGCGCGACGGTTTCTTTGCCGGGGGTCGCCAGCAGCGAGACGGCTTCTTGTTCGCTGCGTGGTTGAGCGTAATGGAATCTCTTCATGGCATTTATCCTTTGGCGGTTCGCATGGCGTCAAGGACTCGCTTGGGTGTGAAGGGAAGCGTGGGAACTCGCACACCGGTCGCATTGCAGACGGCGTTGGAGATCGCCGCGCAGCCGCTGATCACCGGTGGTTCGCCCAAGCCAATCACGCCTCGGGCACGCTCGCTTTCCGGTTCGTGCAAGTGCACGATCAACTCGCCGATGTCGCCAAGTCGAGGCAAGCGATAACTATCCATTTGGCTGTTGACGAAGACACCTGTCTTGGGATCGTTGATTCGATGTTCGAACAATGCACCAGCGATGCTCATGATCAACGCGCCATAGACCTGGCTTTCGGCCGTCTTGCGATTGATGATCAGGCCAACATTTTGGACCGCGACCATCCGCTTGATCTTGACCAGACCGGTGTCTGTGTCGACTGCGACGTGGGCCATCTGGCAACCACCAACATTGGAACTCGACAAGTTTGTCGTTCTTCCCTGTTGTTGACGCTTGTAGCTCGAGTTGACTTCCAGCGGCTTGATCCCGATCAGACTGCAAGCCTGTTTCCACGTCAGCTCTTTGTCGCTGTATCCGACAACCGAGATCTTTCCGCCCGCAGCCTCCAGTTGATCGGCAGGTACCTCTAATTTCTTGGCAACCAACTCAAAGATCTGGGCCAGGGCGTCTTGAGCCGCACGACGATGCGATTCACTGACCGCCCCGACGGTCGTGCTTCCTCCCGATGCACCGCTGAACGGAAACGTGCTGCTTCCGATGTTGACTTTGACGGCCTCGACGGGCAAGCCAAGCGTTTCGGCCAACACCATGGCGCAAACGGTTCGCGTTCCGGTTCCCAGGTCCTGGGTTCCGCAATACGATTCGACGCCGCCGTCGGGATGAATCCTCAACCGACAATCGGAATCGTTCGCGGCGCCGCCCCAGGTATGGATGGCGATGCCCAGACCCTCGACAACCGAACCTTTGCGGGGGCTCTTACCGTGAGGGTGCCAGTGGCGCTGCCAATTGATCAGGTCGGCCGCAATGCGCAGCTGTTCCGCATACAGAGGTGCTTTCTCCGGAGAATCGATGTTCTCGAGATTGCGGAGGAAGATGTCGAGGCTATCGGCCTGCATCTTGGCCGCGAGGTCGTCGTAGGCCGTTTGCGTTAACGCACATGCCTGCGGATGGTTCGGCGCCCGCCACGCGACCGAAGGTTCGTTGTTCGTGGCGATGCCCGTCGCTTTGCGTCGATAGTTCTTGGGGACAAACACGTAGGGGACGCTATTGACCGAGACGGTCGAGCCATTGAAACCACTCGTTCCCCAGTGATGGGAGTCCCAAATCTGGACCACGCCACTCTCGTCGGCTCCCAGTTTGACATGAACAAACCCGGAGGGGCGATTCCCGGCAACCTTCAATTCCTGTTCACGATTGAGCATGAACTTGACGGGTCGACCGGTCGCTTTGGCGATTTCCGCGGCAGCGATTCCCCAGTAGTTTGGCTGGAACTTGCTTCCGAATCCGCCACCGATGTAATCACAGTGGACATCGACATCATCGGCGGTCAGATTCAAGGCTCCAGCAAAGCCGTCATCGGTCCCCGAGACGTTCTGGGTAGAAAGGTGTGCCTTGAGGCGATCCCCTTCCCAGTGCAGCGTCGTGCCATGTGGTTCGAGACAGCAGTGGGTGATGGCGTCGATCCCGTAATCGCCTTCGACCACATAGTCAGCGTCGGCGAAGAGCTTCTCAATTTGTTTCTCTTCCCACTCTTCGATGTCTTCGTCGTCGCCTGGTTCACCGAGCGCTTCATCAAGCGAGATGCCGCCACCTCGTGGTCGGGTGCGGTCCTTCGCTTCGGCAGCTTCCAAGTCGTCATCCGCAGTGAACGGTTCAAGCAATTCGTACTCGACTTTGAGCTTCGCGACCCCTTCGGCCGCGGCCGCTTCCGACTCGGCCGCCACGGCGACGAGCAACGTGCCATCGGCTTCAATTTCGACCGGATCCTCGCCCGCTTTGGGAGCCTTGATGTGCTTCACCAGTACCACGCCGGGCACCTTCTCGGCGGCCGAAGTGTCAACCGACAGAACGCGACAGTGCGCATGGGGACAACCCAACGCATGCACGATCAACTGGTTCGGCAGGTTGATGTCATAAGTGTACTTGGCGGTCCCCGCCGACTTGACCATCCCGTCAAGTCGATTGACCCGCTTGCCCAGCAGACGTGTCTTGTGGTTTTCGGGCCAACTGTATTGAACCTCAGCCATTTTGCTCTCCTTTGACAAGCGAGACGACTGCCTGCAGGACGTTCGCGTAAGTGCCGCAGCGGCAGATGTTGCCGTTCAGACCGGCCAGGATTTGTTCCTCGGTTGCATCGGGATGCTGGTTCAGAAAAGCCCGCACGGCGACGACAAACCCGGGAGTGCAAAAGCCGCATTGCTGGGCATCATGTTCGACAAAGGCTCGAGGCACTTCGTCATCGACCAGGCTCTCACAAGTCGTGATCTCTTTGCCGGCGACCGAGAGCGCCAGCGTGGAGGAGGCCATGACCGGTCGCCCGTCGACCAGAACCGTGCTGGCACCACTGCTGCCGTCGGCGCTGACCGGCTTGGCGGCCGTCAAGTCGAACTGGTAACGGAGCATATCGAGCAGCGTCGTACGTGGTTCGACTTTCGCCGTCTTCGATTCGCCGTTGATCTTCAACGTGATCGAAGTTTCGCCGGTGACGACTTGAGGAGCCACGGCGGTATCTTGGCCGATCGCGGTGGAAGCCACCGAGGAGGCGGCCGCGGCGGCACTCGATCCCCTCAGAAACTCGCGCCTACTGAAACCCTTGGAGGTTGATTGCGACATGATGAATCCGTCGGCTTGGACAGAGGAAGCGGACAGCAATTGGATCGCCCGGGCAATTCAGGCAGACCGTGAGTATACGGCTCGCGCCGGCAGATTCAACAAAATTGAGGAGAAAGCGAAACCAGGTCGAGGGAAAAACGCCGGAGGTCTCTTAACCCCGGGGCCGTTCATTTCAGGTTTAGCCTTGACCGTCGTGCGGCAAATGCTCGAGGAAAGGGTGTGGGTCAAGCCGGGAAATCCCGCCAAAATGGGCACTATTCACGATTCAGCGGGACGGAAGTTCCGGACCGGGCTCGCCATCGACCAGCAATCGCCTGCGAATTCGGTTGTGGTCTTGGCAGCAGGAGCAAGGCCCCGTTTCGTACATCGGGATCGCACAGACGTCGCACCAATAGTCGACCTCGTAACGCTGGCCGTCTTGCAGCTCCACAATCTTCAGGACCTGGGCAAACGGTTGCTGTTCATAGCGGCGGACCCAAAGTTCCAGCGGTTTGTCGCGCAATCTTTCGTCTTTGCGAAACGCGCGGGCGCGAACGTTTTCCGCCAGCGGCACGACTTCGCCATCGTCCGTCAAGACGGCCAGTGATTGCTTTGCAACTTCCGGCACCGTGGTGATGCCAAAGCGATCGTTCAAGAATGCGGCCAGCCAGCCAACCCGACCCGAGATCACCTCGTTGCGATACTGCTTGTCCCGATCTGGTTCGTCCGCGTCGTCTCGGGACAGCGATTGCGAGCTGGGCGACGGCGGCTCATCCGCACCGAGGGCGCGGTCGTGAAAGGGTGCCTCCGGAAGCGCCAAGACCAGCCACCCCAACAACCAAACGACCGACAATCGCTTCGAAAAAGGAGCCAGACTCCAAAACGAAATGGGACCGGAGAAAAAGGAGTCTGACTCCTTTTTGGGACCCGATGACCAAGTTGGAAATGCTCTATTCGGACGCATGACCCGCCACGACCACGTCCATCGCCAAGTCCTTGGTCTGGTTCTTGGCACCAACGCCTTTACCTTGCACCTGCAGAATCCACCAATCGAAGAAGTCGTCGTAGCGGACGCCTGGTTCTTTGCTCGTTTCGGCGGCTGGCTGTAAGCACAACATCGCGGGATGGCCCGTTCCGGCCACCTGCCCACTCGTCTGGTTCAAGTCGTCCTCGCTCCATTCTTTGTTGGCCGCATCGCTGGAAGCTTCGACCATCAACAGGAAATCTCGCGTCGGCGACGTCCCCTCGTGATTGCCATCGACGGGCTGCAAACCAAACCGCAAAGTGTACCAACCGCTGGATACCGTTTGATTGCGGAATTCAGAACCTCGTCGCGAGAAATGCAACACGCCGATGAGCTGGCCGGGCGTGAACGGGTAGAGCCGTTCGGCCGAACCGACGAAGGAATCGTCGACTTTCCACTCCTTGCAGAGCCAGATCTCGGCCGCCGTGCGTGAGCCTCGCTTGACGCGATACCCGTTGTCAGCCATGAGCGCCGCGATCTCTGGCGAGATCGCCTCGGCGTCGGGTCCTTCTTCGATGACCTCGACGGCGTAGTCTTGCCCTCTTGCGCTGGGCAAAGCAAAGCAAATCGCAAGCAGAGCCAGCCCTGATAAGGTCTTGAACATGAATCTTCCTCAAGTAGTCGTACATTTCGTTCGTGCGCCCGATTCTGCCTCAGGCAGCAACCGGTCCAACCTAGCAACCGCGCTAACTTAGAAAGTGCCGGCTAGTTGCAGGGAAGCCGAATCGACGTCGAAGAGTCCGAGGTAGGCGGTCCGGCTATCTGGAATCGACCAGCGATGTCCGAGACGCCTGGCCGATACATCGCCGTGAATCGTCACCCCAGGGACACATCCCTTCAGCTCGGTCAGCGGCGGATAGAAGGCCCGCTCATTCGAGCAGATGCAATCACCAGGCCGTGCCTTGCGCGTTTGAATCGAAGCAAAATCCTCCACTTTGACCGTCGCCGTCACGTCGTTCATGTCAAAGACCATTTCAATGTCTCGTTGATAGACTTCCTGGACTTCCGACTGACGCAATCCGGTTTGAGCCAGGGCGAACTGCTCGAGCGCCGCCGATTCTTTCTCGTCCGCACCCGAATCGACAATCACGATTGCCTTTCGGTCCGTCGCATCCTCGAGACCTTTGATGCCAAGGGTGTGAGAGGTCCGCACGATGACGGCAACAGAATGACCCTTCAGTTCCACACCACCGAGGTCTCCACTCTTGATGTGCCACGTCATGATGGCATCCTTTCCGGCCGAACCTATCTCGCCATTGGCAAAACAGGGACCAGTGTAAACCTGGCAAGTCCGCGCCTCGACATACGTGCCGCGAAGTGGTTCGGCCGCTCGTGAGGTCGAGATCGAGGCCGCAGCGGCGATCGCAAACAGGACCAGTGTACGAATCATAGAAAAACCCCCAAGGGAAAGATGCTTGTGGCGAAAAAGGTCGGCGTTGACCTGAGAACGTCTCATCCCATTCTAATAGTTGATGGTGGAAGCTGGCCAGAAGAGCTGTGGAATTCGTGCTTTCACCGGAACACGCTGGTATGGGCCAAGCTCGTATGGGAGTGGGCGTTCCGCTCTCGAAGCGGTCCGCGACCCGAATCGGACCTATCTGTCCTTTATTTTCCGTGCTCGCCGGTAATCGTCTTCCGTATCGATATCCTCGGGATACTGGTCGGGGTCAGCAGCCACTCGCTCAACGGTCCATCGCTTAAGCAGCCGATTGATCCCCTCGTCGGAGCCGAGTTGACCCACCTCACGTGCTGCCGCCCACGGTAGGGAGATCGGATGTCCGCGACGTCCTGAAAAGGTTGGCACGACGATGGCCGATGGTGAAGCGTTGGCGTCGATCACGCGATTGATCAGCTCGGCGCTAAGGTCGGGCATATCGGCTGGTGCGATCAACCAGCGATCGTGATCCGATGGCGAGCAGGCGCGCCCCAGGTGCTCCAAGCCGAACAGCACCGATTGTTTCATGTCGTCTGGATTCTTGTCGGGAATGACCCGGTCAAGCTTCGAGACGATGGGCAACCGATCATGCAACGGTTGATCGTCCGCGCGAGTGACCAGCACCACGCGCTCGACACGGCTGAGAATCCAAGCCTTGAGGACTTGCTCGATGATTGTCGAGTCACCCCAGGGCAACAAGAGTTTGTTGCGCGAGCCCATTCGTCGGCTCTGTCCGGCGGCCGGAATGATGGCAAAGCAGCGGGACGGGTTCACAGTATTGCCAGACGGCTCGGGGAAAGCGGGAATGCGGAGGACGTCAGCAAACGTTAGCCATTGGGACGACGACCCGAGCGGTTCAATCCATCCGCACCCCAATGGTCAGCAGGATATTGGCGTATCGTTGCTGGTCGGCGGTTTGGATTGTCAACACGTGGTCGGGCGTGCTGACCGCTTCGTAGAAGGCCCACTTGTCAACCGGCTGCAGTTCGAGATCGAGGCCGGCCTCCTTGATGGTTTTGCGGTAGTCATCCCAAACGGGTGGATCACCGTCGAGGGCGTAGGGGCCGCTCGTCTCGGTTTCCATCGTCTGAATCGCCTCCACCGGGACGGCCGAGAGAATCGCCTCGAGCACCTGGTTGCAGGTGGGAATGCCCGGCATCAGGTTCAAGCTGATCAATTCCGAGCGTGGCCCCCGCTTGCTGGCCGCCGGGTAATTGCCGTCTGCGATCAAAACCGTGCTGTGATGGCCGGCGGCAGCCAGGATGGCGGTGATCTGTGGGTGAATCAACTTGTGGCGTAACATGCGGTGGACTCGGACGAAAGTTGACCGTTCGCTAGGATCAACGGTTGGGGAAAGAATAGCGGAAGGCGCGGTCGACCGTTTCGGAATCTCGGTCGATCCCTCTCTACTCGCCATTGTGACGGAGTCGTCATTTGCCGGAAAGCCTGCTAGCCCGCCGATTGAAGCTGGGAAACTACCTGGGTATCGGACTTTACGTGCATTGGTCCTTTGCCCTGCTGATTCTATTCGTCGCCATTTCGTCGCGCGGAAATGGGCTGGCCATGGTCGCTTTCTCGGTTGCTCAGCTTTTCGGTTTGTTCCTATGCGTGACCCTTCACGAGTATGGTCATGCGATCGCGGCACGGGCTTTCGGCATCGCGACGGCCGACATCACGCTGTTGCCGATCGGCGGGGTGGCCCGGTTGCAGCGGATGCCGAGGATCCCCTGGCAGGAATTGGTCGTGGCCGTCGCGGGTCCGGCCGTGAACGTGATCATCGCCGCCGCGCTGTTGGTTTCGTTCTTCCTGTTTGTCGACCACTCGTTGCTTTCGACGTTGTGGTCGTTCTTGATGCTCTCCGTGTCGGATTTGCCAGTTGATGAAGAGATGGTGCAGGCGGTATACGCCGTGTTCGACGGACCGTCCTTGTTGCATTTCGGTTTGGCGATGCTCGCTTTCAACATCGTGCTGGTGCTCTTCAATATGATTCCCGCCTTTCCGATGGACGGAGGACGGGTCTTTCGAAGCGTGATCGCGATGGTCATGGATTACCGAAAGGCAACGTGGATTGCGTCACGAGTTGGCGTTGCCTGCGCGGTGTTGATGGCGGTGGCAGCGCTCGCCTTGAATCCAGCCAATCCAATTCCGGTCGTGATTGCCGTGTTCATTGGCTATGCGGGCCTCTCCGAAGCCCGGCATGTCGACGTGATGGAATCAGTCCGCGGCTTGATGGTGCGAGACGTGATGATTCAAACCAATTTGGCGTTGCCGATGGATACACCCCTGGCCGAGATCATTCGATACTGGAGAGGCGTATCCGCCCTGGCGATCCCGGTGGTTTCCATGGTGGGTACAGCCATCGGTATTCTGTCGCTTCGTGACGTGGCCGAGGCCATCAAGCGCGGCGTGGATCCCAACGCGACGGCGGGCCAGTTGATCGATCACGACTCGGCAGTGGGCACCGTTCGTTCCGAGCAATCGTTGGAATCGGCGTTGATGCAATGGGGAAAGAAGGGCCGTCAGATTCCGGTGGTGGACCAGGTCGGCATGCTGATCGGCGTGTTGGATCTCGATACGATGCTCGTCCGCCGGAGTCTTTCAACGGCAACATCGGAGAACACGGTCGAAGAAGCCGAGCCGCGTTTTGATCTGATCACCTGATTGTTTGCTGCGGTTCGGTCACGCCAAGCGCCACGACGATCTAAAAAG
>JARFQX010000038.1 GCA_029287555.1 Rubripirellula sp.
GTTCCGATCGCGATGGAGGGCGGTTCTCCGGGTCGTGGGCAAACTCGCGGGAGTTCGACACCCGATCCAATCCCCGGACCGCTTGAAATCCGGTTGGCGCGAGTTCATCCGATCACTGAACTCGGTGGCGATGACGCGGCGAAGATTTGGGAGCAACTTTCCCCTATGCTGGGCGCGCATCGTTGGCGTGAACCTAAGGTGGCGCCTGGTGTTTTGGTGTTACTGGAATCGCCCGAGCAGGAACCGTTGCTGGTGGTGGGGGAGTATGGAAGCGGTCGCGTCGCCTCGCTCGCCTTTGACACGACGTACCGGTGGTGGCGTGCGGGCAAGAGCGAAGCGCACCGACGCTTCTGGCGACAACTCATTTTGTGGTTGCTCTCGCGTGAAGAAACCGCTGACGACAAAATCTTGATCGAAATCGATTCTCGACGATTCGCCAGCAATTCGAGCCCGGAGTTTCGCGCTTCGGTTGAGACCGTCTCGGAGTCGGCGACCGCCTTCGATTTGGTCGCGGAAGTGATCGACGAATCGGGAGAGGTAACGCCGGTGGCATCGAGTCAAGACAGTCTCGGCGAGGCCGCATCGGGCACCAGAATCCGCGGAACCATCCCCAGCCTCACACCGGGACTGTACCGATTACGAGTTTCGCCTGTTCAACCTAGCGACGCGCTGGTGGGTGAGGAAGTTGCGTTTCAAGTGATCGACGACAGTCGTGAGTTGGCACAGCCGATGGCCGACCCGGTCTACCTGCGTCAGTTGGCCGAACTCACATCGCGAAACGGAGGCGCCGCATTTCGGCCTGACGAGACCGACGCGCTGGTGGAGACAATCAAACGGCGTCGACGACAAGCCGAAACGCCGATCGTCGAGAAATTCCGGCTTGGCGATGACCCGATCACCGGATGGATGCTGTTCGGATGCTTCGCCTTGGCGATTTCTTCGGAGTGGTTTTTGCGACGCAAGTGGGGTCTCGCGTGACGACTGCATCGAACCAGGGTTGGATTGATCGGCTATGAATCGAATGACTTCGCAGATTCAGAACCTATTTCGCAGCGCGCTGCGGCCGATTGCGCGATTCGCCCGTCGCATCTTGACACCCGCTGAGCCCCCGGTCGAGTTTGACTGGCACGAGATCAATTCGGGTCCGGCGCGGGGTGCAAAGGTGATCCTGCCGCGCAACGCAGCGATCACCGATCGAATTGTCGGCGGCCAGTACGAACAACAGGTGCTCTCGCTTGTTTCCGCACTGGTGAAACAGGATGAGGCCTGCTTCGACATCGGCGGTCATTACGGGTATTACACGTTGTGCCTGGCAAGTCTTGCGCCCCGCGGCCAAGTGCACACCTTTGAACCCGTCGCGACGCTCGCTCAACGGATTGAACAAGCGGCTGATCGATCTGGCTTCGGACATGTCACGGTGCACCAGGCCGCGGTAGCCGGGGAAGTCGGCGAAATGGACTTGTCTTACGATGAATCGGGGAAGGGGGACGACTCGATGGCCTATCTCGACGCGTATGGAGGCGTCGATACCGAGGCGGCCCATGAACACTACCGCTCCTTTTCCCGTACCAGAGTGCAAAGCGTTACGCTCGATTCACTCGTGAACCAGCTGCCAGCTCCAAGCTTCGTCAAGATAGACGCTGAGGGAGCGGAAGCCGCGATTCTCGGTGGCGGTCTTCACTTCATCAGTCGTTTTCGACCCCGTCTGTTGATCGAGATTCATGGGATCCGTGAAGCGTTGCAATGTGCCGAGGTTTTCAACCGCTTAGACTATCGCGCCGTGCTGTTGACCGACCAGAAGACAACGATGCCAATTCTGTGGGTCGCAAACGACGACGATGATGCGGTGGCGAGTGTTCGCGAGGTCTTGGGACACGATCCCATTGTGCTATTTGAAACCGGCCGTCAATCTCTGGAGTCCACGGACTCGTCCGCGTTGAACGATCTCTCCTCATGACGCCAACGACGTCCTCCGATCCGCCACCGGTGACGGTCTTGATTCCCGCCTACAACTTGGCGAAGTACCTCGCTGATGCCGTCGATAGTGTCTTGCAACAAACGTATCGCGGTCCAGTCGGGATCATCGTACTCGACGATGGTTCGACCGATGACACCCTTCGAATCGCCCGCCATTTGGCCGAGCGCCAGCCGCGAATCGAGGTGCATACGCAAGCGAACCGGGGCAGGGCCGAGACGCGCGATCGACTGGTTGAATTGGCACCGACCGAATTGTTGGCATGGTTGGACGCCGACGATCTTGCCTCGCCAACCTGGCTCGAGGACCAGGTTGATTTCCTGCTTCACCATCCGGCATGTGTTGCGGTCAGCGGCCAGGGCTACGCGATGACCGGTGGCGGCCGCGCCATCGGACCGATAGATCATCCCTTGGACGGTGAAGAGATCGACCGGCGTCACATCAATGGCCAAGCGAACGCGTTCTTTCAATCCTGCGTGCTGGTTCGCAAGTCCGCGGTCGAGCGCGCAGACGGTTATGACCATCGGTATCCCTGCGCGGAGGATTACAGTCTCTGGTTGAGATTGGCCGAGATCGGAACCTTGGCGAATCTCGATCGCGTTCACCTGCACTATCGCGTTCACCCAACGTCAGCGAATTGGACGGTCAACATTGACCAGCGACGGCAGGGATACCAGATCATGAATGAGGCGCGCCAGCGGCGCGGTTTGCTACCCCTGCAAGAGGCCCGGCAAGAGATACCCCCAGCCAAGAAGGATGATTGGAATCGTCGTCTCTATTGGATCAATATCGCGCTGAAGTCGGGCAATCCACTTTCGGCCTTGCAGATGCTTGGCGTCGCGTTGCGCAAGCACCCGTCATCGGTGGTCTTGTGGCTGGCGGGCGTTGTCTCGGTTTGTGATACCATCCTGTTCTTCGGCAACAAAACGTCCAACTTTCATCCGGGCAAACCTGCGCGCATCGGCACGCTACCATGGCTTTCGTGCTATCGACTGGGTCGGAGCCTGAATCGGCTGCGACGTCGACTCTTCTCACCAGCCGCACCCGCCTCGAGCGATCCTGTTGCGTCAGATTCGTGATCGCCTGCGGCCGAATCGTGCGAGCGTTGATGCCGATCTACATCACGTTCGCCACACGAAGGAGTTTATTCGTTCGACAGTTTCGGCGGGCTCACGCGGCGATGAAATGCCGCGCGATGGCAATCACCAGCAGGCCGACCGCAACGATGTCGGCCCGTTGCACCCGACCGCTGGCAGCCGAGAAACGCACGTAGTCGATCAAGCGGCCCGTTGGACATCCCCATCGGCAGTAAGCCATCGGAACCGCCGCCGCGGCAATAACGCTCAACACCGCAAGTGCGATCGATCCCCACCCGGCAATCCGAAAGAGGTACGCATGAAACGGTTCCCAGGTGGAAAGATCAACGCTCGGCCAGATCAGCAAAACCAAGTAGGCGCTCGTCAACGTGATGCCCGGAATCCATGCCAAACGCCCGGTCATCGATGGTGACAGGGCGGCTCGACGGCGTGAACTTCGGGACGGCTTGACCAACTGCTGCACCGCACCATGCGGACAGAGATGGTTGCAATAAGGATTGGCTTTGCGAAGCGGTGGAACCAACATCGCGACCGCCGCGATCGCGGCCAGCCCTGGCGCCAACCGCCAGGCGATCCCTTCGGCCGACCAACCAGCTATCAATGCGAGCGAGATTAGATTCCCAGCCCATAAACCGACGATCATGACAACCGCGACCAGCCACAACCGACGCAACCGGCGGTGACGAAACCAACGGAAACGGCTGAACCAACTAGCCGCCACGAGCATCACCATCGTCGCCAAGTCAGCGGGCATCCAGCGCGTCGCCGCCATCCAACCCGGTTTGGGCGATTCCATCTCAGTGGCAATCGTCATGTGTTCCTCCGCCGCGGCAACCAAAGTGTCGGCCACCGTTTGGCTTGTCATCGTCGCGCCGGAGACACCCTCCACCCCTTCCTGCTGCGGATCGAATTGGGCGAGTTCTTCCAAGCTCATCCCAACGAACAGCTTCCAGAATCCAGCCTCGGTTCGAACATAGTCCACGTAGGGCTCATTATCGAATGAACGACGGATCCGCACCGCCTCGAGCAACTCCTCGGAACTCAACCGAATCAAGAGTTCGGTGGGACCCTGGTAGCCAAACAAGTCATCACTGAGCGGGCCCGTCCGCAGGACGCGGCCGATCCTTTCTCCGCGCTCGTCCAAGACGTGACCGCTCGGTTCGTCGATCGCAACCGCTTCGGGAAACCAGTCGCGAATCTCGTCGACATCGAGCGGATCAGGAAAGACAAGTGACGGGCGCGAGTCGCCCATCCGTTTGATCACCCCTTCGGCCATGGCCAACGACGTCAGCGTCGCTCCCGACACCGCGTCGACTCGTAAATCGGCCGGCAGCTCCCCCCAAGTCCAACCGCGAAACTGGTTCAGAAAGCGATCGTCACCAATCACCGCCTCGACGTGTTCCTCGGTGTCGGCGCTGCCCAACAAACCAACCGCCGCGATCGTTAGATCCGAGTCGAGGATCACTGCCGCTTCGGTCGGCCCGCGATACCCGACGACATCCGCCGCCTCTGGCAAAGTGCGAGCCGCCCAGCCGACGACGCGGTCGCCCGAATCGATCAGTTGCCAAAGGCCGCTCGCGCCGTTGCGTTCCCCTAACTTCCAATCGGCCGACAGATCGCCGGTGGCACGCCGCAGTTGATCCATCGAAAGCGATTCGCCCCCACCGAGTTGTGGTCCGCGGGGTGATGGAATCGCCCAAAGAAGCGCGACCACCAATGCGACGCGCACTCCATGGATAGCCCGGGCTTGCCATCGATGCTCGGTCGAAAGAATCAACTTCCTCGGTCGAGATTGACTCACTTGGATTCGATCAAACGCACCGCATCGATGTGGACGGTGCCATCGGCATTGTCAGTCCCAATGGTAACGGTGATCTCTTCGAGTTCCTTCAAGTCGATCGTGTCGACGGCAATTCGATCCTCCGCCGACTTGGTGCGTTGATCCACCGAGAAGGTGCGAACGAAATCACCTCGCCGGACAGTCACCGGTGTCTTCGTGGATCGGTTGGGATGCGCCTGGCTGAACAGCTCAATCAAGTAGCGTCCGGCCTTGGGCGACTTCAAAGTGTACGTGGCCGAGGCGCCACTCTTGGGGCTGGCGTAACGGTAACCGTAGTTGACGTAGTTCTTCAGTCCGGCTCCCTCGGTCCAGGAGCCTTCCAAACGAGCCTGGGTATCGTCGACGACCACCCCCTCAAGCTTGGTGGCGTCTTGTCCGGTGGGCGGCCCCATCGGACCGGCTAGCGGCAAAGCGTCATCGGGAATGGTGATCTCACCCGAGGGTGTGCTGCGTCGTGCCTTGCCTGGCAGTCGAATCAACTCGATCAAATCCTCAAGATGCTGCTCGTAGACGTCGCGCGGATCGCAATCGTAGAGCGCGCAGATCGACGCGGCTTTGCCGACGACTTCTCCCATCATGCCACAGGTCTTCATCACTCGCGTCGTTCCCAAGGCCTCGTGCGTGACACTGATGCAACGACCTGCCATGAACAGATTCCCGACGTTTCGGCTGTAGAAACAGCGGTACGGAATCGGATAGCCATACGATCGGTCGACCCCCTTGCCGTGCACCGCAATCGAGATGAAAGGGTTGTCGGGAAACTTCTTCGCATATTGCTGCTTGGGATAATGCAGGTCGATCGACCAGGTGCTGGGGACGCATCCGTCGGGGAAATCGCGTTTGGAGACGATGTCTTCCTGCGTCAGCACCACGTCGCCCATCAACCGCCGACTTTCTCGCGGACCGCCGATGAAGGCTACCCAGGTGAGCACGGCAGTCTTGTGCT
>JARFQX010000084.1 GCA_029287555.1 Rubripirellula sp.
AGACAGGCTCGAGCTCGAACCCAACAGCGAGCCGTATCAGAAGTTGGCATCGCAGGTTGCCGGAAAACTGACCGTTTTATCGCGCAAGATGCACGACGAGGGTGACTACGAGGCTGCAGTTGTTGATCTCGATGCCATTCCGGCAGTAGCGATCAACGATCACATCAAGAAGCTCGGTGACGCCGCGGCGAACATCTACTGGCTTTCAAGGCAATTTGACCAGGAGCCTTACGTTTCACCCACACTTGGAAGGCTGGCCGTCCGTCTCGCCAAGGAAACCCCAAACGATCCACGCACCAAGAAACTGGTTCAGCAGCTGTCACAGCAGTTGAAACAAGCACCACGAGCGCCGCGGATGCACCTGCCGGCTTGGAAAGGTCCGGCCAAGAGTTGGCTTGGCGGTGAAGTGGGAGTGCTGGGATTGCCGCTGACGATTGGGTACGAGGGCCAGAGCGAGTTCCAAGCGTTTGCCGGCCGATTCAACATTGCCCTCGGCCTGGCGCTACAGGGATTGGGCCGATCGAGAATCGTTCAAGATTTCTATGTCAAACGCAAAGGCTTGCTGTCGATCGGCCGACGCCGGGGCAAAGCGTGCTGGGGTTTGGATATCGGTAGTGCCGCGGTCAAAGGCGTCCTGCTCCAAGAGGGCGAAGACGGACCGTCCGTCATCGACACGTTTTTCTGCGAATTCGAAGTGCCAATTACCCGTCACCGATCCGATCAGGACATTCGCGGCACCGTGCAACCGGTGATCGAGAAATTCGTTGAGAAGCTTGAAGGCAAGGACGTGCCCGTTTGGGCGAACCTGGCCTCTTCCCTCACCGTCAATCGCTTCGTCCGACTACCTCCGGTCAAAGATAAAGAAGCCAATACGCTTCTGACCCAGGAAATCGTCAACAAAGTGCCGATTCCCATTGATGAACTCGCGGTGGTGAGATGGATTCATGACGCGAAGCGGCAATCCGTCCTCGGACGTCCAGCCATCGCCTGCACGGCGCGTCGAAGCCTGGTGATGCAGCGGATCGAATTGATCGAATCAAGCGGGCTGAAGCTTGCCGGGCTCCAAAGCGACGCGATTGCCCTGGTCAATTTTGCCGCGCACGATTTTGCGGAACTCTGGCAGACCGACGAGCCAGTTCCGGAGGACGATCCGGATACCTTTCAGGATCTCATGTCGAAAGCGATTGTGTTGGTCGATTGCGGGGCCTCCGCGACCAACGTGCTACTCGTTTCCGGGGAAGCGCATTGGAGCTGGACGGTTGATGTGGGCGGCCAGGACTTCACCAACAACCTTGCCAGAGCCGCCAAGTCCGTCCGGGAAGAAGCGGAGAAGCTGAAGAGAAATCCCGCAGCGCTGAAATCACCGGCCAACGAGTACCAAGGAGTGGAGTCTCGGCTTGATGAATTGCGTTCCCGACTCTCGATGGTGTTCGCCGACGGTCTGAATCAGGACAACCCGTTTACATCAATCCAAAGCTGGTGCTCGGGCGGCGCTTGCCAAACGCACCAGTGGATTCGCCGTGTGATGTTGGGAGGCCAGCGATCGGAGTGAAATCGATTACGAATCCCGCTCCGCGGTGCCAGCACGATACGGCTCCGCCAGCCTCTACCTGGGGACATTGAATGAAACTCACGCCTACCATTGCAGCATCGACTTGCCTGCTGATCTTTGCCGGGTGCATGGGTGAATCAACGCATGACAAGATGATGCGGATCGCGACGGAACGATCGAAAATCCGAGCCGCCGAGATGGAGCAGGCCGAACCGACAGCATCCCCCGCGCCGGCCACCGACGAACCAGCCGTCCCTCCAGATACAGCCCTTGCAACGGAGCAAGAGCAACCGTCGCCACCGCTCCCGGAAGCGGAGCCAGCAGCCGATCCGGACATGCTCGCAGAGTCGACCGCATCAGCTGCGCCGGATCCGACGAAGGATGCTCCGGCTGCAAGTCCGAATGGCTCGAGCGAGGAGGGCGACACCTCCACCCCAAACGGCTCCGAGGGCACACTCGCGACCGACGTCCGTCCTGATCAAGTCGAGCTTCAGGAGAGCCTGTTGCATTTCACGGATCAGCAAGTCGTGTACGTCGGTGAAAGCGATTCGATTGGCATCTTTGATCTGGCCGACGGTCGTTTGGCACGCCAGATATTCAATCCAGAGCTCAAGCCGACGTCTCTCGCGGTCGGTGACCGAGGGAATCTGATGGCGGTCGGCGGCGAAGACGGCCATCTCAAAATCTTTTCCCTTCAATCCGCGAACGGTTTCGACAAATTTCAGCAGAATCGCGTGATGCGTCGAGATGCGATGCCGCCTCGCAAAGCACACGACACATCGATTACGGCCATGGCTATCGATGAAGCTCTGCAACTTGCCGTCAGCGGTGACAGGTCGGGCTTGATCAAGCTTTGGCGGGGCGCGGTGAGCGGCACCATCTTGTTCCCCACCGGCGGCCAGACCGTGTCGCACCTGTCGTCCGTTCCGGGCGAAGGGTCACTGCTTGCTGCTTCCGGCGATCAAATCTTTCACTGGACGTTCGTCGATGGAGAGGCGATACCCGGAGCGTTGAACCAAACGGTGTTGGACCAGGAGATTACAGCGATCGAGGTGTCTCGCGATGCCAACACGATTGCCGTTGCCGACATCACCGGACGTGTGACCACATTCCCGCTCGAAAGTGACTCGGAGATCGAGCGCAAGTCGTTCTCCGCCGCTAGCGGGCCGGTCACCGGGATCGCTTTTGCACGGGATGGCAGGTCGTTGTTCACGCTCTCGAAGTCCGGTGAGATTTCAAACTGGAAGCTTCCGATCGAGGAACCCATAGGTTTCTCCGCGGCGCAGCCGACCGGCTTGCTCATCGCGTCACCCGATGGAAACATCGTCGGACTTTCGAGTCACCGGCGCAATCTCGATCTCTTCGGAGTTCCAACCGGAAACGCCGTTCGTCGGCATACGATCACAAGCGGCGAAATGACCGCTGCGGATTTCTCGCGCGACGGCAGCGTGGTTGCTTTGGGGAACAATAAGGGAGCCATCTATTTCCAGGACCAGGAAAAGCGGACGATCGCCTACACGCAATGCGCCTCCGACCCGATCGTCCAACTCGCTCGTGCGGACACCGGTGAGGACCAGTACGCATTCATTTCCGAATCTGGAAAACTCGGGGTGGCGATCTTTCCCGGGCGCGTCAAGACGACGGTGACAGACCGCGTCGACATCGCCGGCTCTTCGCCCGATCGACAAACGATGGTGTTCGCTGCAAGTAGTGGCCAACTTCATTGCTTCGCCACCGATGGGTCCGTGATCGCCACTTCCGCGTTGAATGAGAACGAGACCATCAAAGCGATCTGGGTTGAAGATCAAAGGGCCGTACTTGGCTGCGAAAGCGGTTCCATCTGGACGTGGGAGTTTGGCAAGGGAGATCACGAGCCAAGGCTTGTCCAGAACTCGCTTCATCAAGGCGGCATACGTGCCATCACGGTCGATTCCGACGGACGAATCGTTTCCTGCAACGGCGCCGGTCATGTTCACGTCACGTTGCCATCGGGGATGGGCGTGGGGAAAGAAGAAGATCCCTCTCCAACGCCGT
>JARFQX010000086.1 GCA_029287555.1 Rubripirellula sp.
GAATCGCCGAATGAAAATAATCCGAAAAAGCTCAACTTCAAAACGAGTCAGCGAGTAAGCCCTTACTGGCGATTCGCGGCGGTTCGTTCCTCGCTGACGCGTCAGGTTTCGATTAAATCAACAAGCCCTCAAGCCTCGGGACTCTCCGCGAGGATGCGGCCGAAGGCTCGGCTTTGCGATTCGCTTTCGCACACTTTGGGGTAAAATCGAAGAGAGGCCTGATAGTTCGTGATTCTCCCTCAGGGCCTTCCCTCCCGAATTACAGTGAAATATGGCCTCCGCTGGTCGGATTTTACTTCCTGCCTTGCTTTCGCGTCCCGTTGCTCCGTGGAGGAGATGCGTTTCTCGTGATCTCTCTGATGGGTTCTCACCGCCAGTTACTCTGCCCACCGATTGCAACTCGACGCGCTTCGATGGAGCGGCCGTCTATTCTTCGTCGTTGGGGCATCTGTGTCGCCAGCATTTTGCTCATCAGCGGGGCTGCCACTCCCCGCCTGGTGTATGCCGGTCCCCGTCCCGAGGAAACTCCGGCCCGGCGGGGTGAACAGGAGACGTTTTTCGAATCGAAGATTCGCCCCCTTCTTTCACAGCGCTGCGTCGAATGTCACGGACCGGATGACCAATCAGGGGAACTGAGACTTGATCGCCAGATCCATTTTCAACGCGGTGGCGGCTCCGGAAAACTCGTCGAACCGGGCAAGCCAGACGAAAGCCTGTTGATTCGGGCCATTGGTTACCGCGACAACGATCTGCAGATGCCGCCGGACAACAAGTTGGCCGACGAAGAGATCGAGCTGTTGACCGAGTGGATTCGTCGGGGAGCTTTTTGGCCCAACGACGCGGGCGTTGGCTCGGATCAGGCGGAGTCCATGTTGGCTGGCGACGAGGTCGAGTCGCCCTGGCAAGCGGAAAGCTCTCACTGGGCGTTTCAGCCCATCGTGGCCAGCGAACCTCCCGCGGTGAAGCCAAATGACTCATCATCAAGCGGGCTCACCGAGATCGATCAATTTATCCTCGCTCGGCTTGCCGATGCCGGACTTTCACCCAACCCGCCTGCCGATCGCCGAGTACTCATTCACCGCGCCCATTTCACGTTGCTGGGCCTGCCACCGACTTACGACCAGGTGCAAGCCTTCTTGGCCGACGAATCACCGGATGCCTTTGCGCGACTGGTTGATCGACTGCTGGACAATCCTCACTACGGTGAACGCTGGGCACGGCACTGGCTCGACATCGCTCGCTACGCGGACACCATGGGCTACTTGGCCGGCAGTCGTGACGAAAGCTACCCCTTTGCGTTCACCTATCGCGACTACGTGATTGACGCCTTCAACAGCGACAAGCCGTTTAACCAATTCATTGTCGAACAACTTGCCGCTGACCGGTTGGAGCTCAGCGGACCGGAGAAGAAGTCGCTCGCCGCGATGGGGTTTTTGACCGTGGGTCGACGATTCATGAATCGCCAACCCGACATCATTGATGATCAGATCGATGTGATGACCCGCGGCTTTCTCGGTATCAGCGTCGCCTGTGCAAGGTGCCACGATCACAAATACGATCCGATCCCCACGGCGGATTACTATTCGCTCTACGGTGTCTTTGCCAGCTCACAAGAGCCGTCGCAGCTGCCGCTCCTGGCCGAACCTCAACCCTCCCCCCAGTACCAAGCGTTCCTTGAAGCCAAAGCCGAGAAACAGAAAGAGGTAGACCGCTGGGTTGAAGAGCGACGCGTTGAAATCGAACACGAGCTCCGCTTGCGCGTCGCCGATTACCTGTTTTTCATTGCCAGTTCGCTTCCCCAGTATCGCAAAGGCAAAGTATCCCTCCAAGGTAAACGTGGCGCCTTGCGACCAGCCGCTGTTCAAAGATGGCAGCAATACCTCCTCAATCCAGACGCGTCCTCCCATCCAATCTGGAATCTGCTTCGGCAGCTCGCCAAGCTCGATCCAGAAGGATTCGCGGAAAGCAGCCTGGAAATCGTCGAGCAGTTCGAGGCGGATCATGATCGCGAAACTGCCGAGACGGATCCACCTCCTCACGTGCTCCCGCAACGACTTCTCGATGCCTTGAAGTCGGCTCGCCCAGCAACCTTTCCGGATGCGGCAAGAGTCCTCGGCGATGAGTTGGAATCCGTCTACGCAACTTGGCAGGAAGCGTCGAAGGATAATGGGGGACTCGAGCGGCTTGACGACGAAGCGGACGAGGCACTTCGACAGGTGCTATGGATCCCTGGCTCACCGACCACACTGGATGCGGCGCAAACGGTAAGGCACCTGGACCAGGGCGAACGCAACGAGCACAACCGAAAGATTGCGGGCGTCAATCGCGTCGAGGCGACCCATCCGGGAGCCCCGCCGCGCGGAATGATCCTGGTAGACACAGCCGATCCCGTTGAACCGGTGATATTCCGACGTGGCATTCCCAGCAATCGCGGCGACCAGGTACCTCGACGTTTCTTGCAGGTGCTGTCGAACGTGGATGGCGGCAAGCCCTTTCAAAACGGCAGCGGTCGGCTTGAATTGGCGCGGGCGATTGCGAATCCGAACAACCCGCTGACGCCGCGCGTGATTGTCAACCGCATCTGGCAGCATCACTTCGGCGAAGGTCTGGTTCGCACGCCCAGCGATTTCGGTGTCCGCGGCGAACGGCCCACACACCCGGAATTGCTCGATTTCCTGGCGGCCGAGTTCGTTGCAAGTGGTTGGTCCGTCAAGCAGTTGCAACGCCGGATCATGCTTTCGGCGACGTGGCAGCGGTCGAGCGAACTGCGTCCCGAGGCGGTCCAAACCGATCCGGAAAACCGGCTGCTGTGGCACATGCCGCGCCGACGATTGGAATTCGAACCGCTGCGCGACCGCTTGCTCGTCGCGGCCGGACGATTGGATGATCGCATCGGTGGACGATCGGTCATGATTCACCAGGACGCCAACCGCCGGGGGCTGTACGCCTACATTGATCGCGAAGATCCGCCGGGGCTTTTGGCGAATTTTGATTTCCCCAGTCCTGATGCCAGTCAAGCAAAGCGAACGCAAACCACCGTTCCCCAGCAGGCACTTTACCTGATGAATTCCGCATTTGTCATCGACCAGGCGAAGGCTTTGGCAGCGCGAACGGCTCCGAGAGACGACGCACTTCGACATGAAGCAGGCGCATCAACCAGGGCACGCGTCGACGCGGAAGACCGAATCCGTCGGCTTTATCGCCACGCGCTCTCGCGTGATCCGGACGATCGTGAGATCGAAGGCGCCATTTCCTTCGTCAACCATGAAACGGACGGAAACGTCGATCCCTGGGTACAGTTGGCTCAGGTACTGTTGCTTTGTAACGAATTTGCCTTCGTCGATTGAAACGAACCAGTAAGGACTCGATCTACCTGTTGAGAAAAGTCATTGAAGTGAGGACCAAAGCATGTCGAACCCGCGCATGATTCTTGATGCGATCCCAAGCACACGGAGAGAGTTCTTGCGTCGCAGCGGAATCGGACTCGGTTCGCTTGCACTCGCGGGAGTAATGTCGGACGACACGTCGAGCCGACTTCAAGCGGCCACCGCTTCGAATCCGATGTCACCCAAGCAGCCCCAGTTCACCGGTCGAGCCAAAGCGGTGATTCATCTGTTCCTCAACGGCGGCCCGTCGCAGGTGGACACTTTCGACCCCAAGCCGGCGCTCGATCGATATCACGGCAAGTCGATTCCATTGAACTTGCGCACCGAACGTGAAACGGGGGCTGCTTATCGCTCTCCGTTTAAGTTCCAAAAATACGGCGAGAGCGGGATCGAAGTCAGCGAATTGTTCTCGCCCGTCGGAGAAATGATTGATGACGTTTGCGTGATTCGCTCGATGCACGCTGATGTTCCCAATCATGAACCTTCGCTGATGCTGATGAATTGCGGTAACGCACAATTCGTCCGCCCTTCGGTTGGCTCGTGGGTCACTTATGGGCTCGGCAGCGAGAATCAAAACCTGCCGGGCTTCATCTCGATGTGTCCCAACGGTTATCCGATCAAAGGAGCCGAGAACTGGCAATCCGGTTTCCTGCCGGGCGCTTATCAGGGGACTTACATCGACAGCAAGCACAAAGAAATCGAGAAGCTGATCGCCAACATCCGCAATGCGCGAGGAATCGGTCGCGGCGAGCAACGGCGTCAGCTCGATTTTCTTCAAGCCATCAACGAGCGGCACCAGCAAGCCCGCCAACAGGACGCGGAGTTGGAAGCGCGAGTGCAGAGCTTTGAACTCGCGTATCGCATGCAGATGGAAGCGACCGACGCGTTCGATATCAGTGACGAACCGCAATCCATTCGAGACATGTATGGTGATTCCGTCCAGGCACGACAGATCTTGATCGCCAGACGTCTGGTGGAGCGCGGCGTGCGGTACATCCAATTGTGGCACGGTGCCGGTCAGCCCTGGGACAGCCATGACAAGATCGAGGAAAACCACGGTCGACTCGCCAAGGAATGCTCTCAAGCAATCGGCGCGCTATTGAAAGACCTAAAGCAGCGAGGAATGCTCAAGGATACGCTGGTAATCTGGGGCGGAGAGTTTGGACGCACGCCAACTGTCGAGTTACCCAAACCAGGAGCCAACGCCGGCACCAACAGCGGCCGTGACCACAACCACTACGGGTTCACCATGTGGCTGGCTGGCGGCGGCGCGAAGGGAGGCTACGTGCACGGGGCCACGGACGAATTTGGATTCCAAGCCGTCGAAGACCGGGTCCATGTCCACGACCTGCACGCCACGATCCTGCATTTGCTCGGATTCGACCACGAGCAGCTGACCTATCGCTATGCGGGACGCGACTTTCGACTGACCGATGTCCATGGTCGCGTCGTCAAAGAGCTTGTTGCTTGATGCGGATCACCTATGGAAATCTGCAGCGATCGAGCAGTGATCGGAGATTTGCAATCGAACGAATCGCTTGACGTGCCGCACGGACTCGAAATCAGCAAAGCGTTCTCCTTCGGCGCCACGTTCTCAGCGTTGCGTGACGTCGAGGAACGGCGGTCGCCAACTCGGGGCCAGCGAGGCATCGTCGATGTTGACGCCAGCCTCGACTTGCCCTCGATGGTTCACCAACGGATGGTCCGGCAAACGATTCAGAGACTCGACCGGAATGAAGCGAACCCGTCCATCTTCGAAGAGAACATTAATGCCGATTCCACTATGACCGATGCGATCTTCCCAACTTTCGGCACTGGCCATTCCCGTTAGCGGCGCGTCCGCCATCACGGCGAACGATGACCTCGCCTCGAAACGCGGCGGTGTGAAGTGCTCCTGATCAACCACTCCAAGATTGTACGCGTAGTGCCCGCCGGCATACTGTTGAATCTGTTGCAGACGATCGACCGACGCATTGTGCAGGTCATCAACCGACACGATCTCCCCGAGATTGACTAACGTTGTCTCATCCTTCGTGGGTAGATCAAGTGACGGGCACCAACGCTGGGATGGATCCTCGACGAGCCCAAACTCCTTGAGCCGCACCATGTAGATGCCCGCAAACGCCTCCGGTCCAGATTCGCAGACCGCGGGCAAACGCTCCTGAGGGCTGCGGGTAACAAACCGGGTCAAGGCGGTGCCGAACTGGCGAAGCTGGTCCTGACAAGCGATCTTTCGAGACTCAAAGCGACCTTGGGCAAGTGCGGGCAGTAACAGAGCGAGCACCACCGCCGCCGCAGCGGCACCGCC
>JARFQX010000096.1 GCA_029287555.1 Rubripirellula sp.
TGTACATCGTGGACATGTATCGCGAAACGATCGAGCATCCCGAATGGATCCCCGAGTCTTGGCAACAGCAACTCGATCTCTATGCCGGCTCGGATCGCGGCAGAATCTACCGCGTTCGACCCGATGGGGTTGCAGCCGCCGATCTTCGACTGGCGACGATGACCTCGGGCGCGCTGGTGGACGAGCTTCGTTCACCCATCGGGACTCGTCGGGATCTCGCCCAGCAGTTGATCGTGGAACGGAACGACGACGCGGTTACCCAAAAGTTGGTCGCGATGGCCACGTCCGACGATTCACCGTTGGCTCGGGTGCATGCGATTTCGATTCTCGACGTGGTCGACCGCCTCAACGCCGATCTACTGGGTCAAGTACTCCAAAGCGAGCACCCCGGCCTGCTGATGGTCGCCATCGGACGGTGTGAACCGCGTTTGAGCCGACACCCCGAGTTGCTCGATGGTTTGGCCAAAACCGCGCGGCACAGCGATCCACGCGTGGTCATGCGGACGGCGTTGGCGCTCGGCCAAATCGAATCTCCCCGGGCGGGTGAAATCCTGGCCGAGATCGCTACCGATCGCGAGCTTGATCCGTGGTTGGTTCGTGCCATTAGCTCGTCGGCGACCCCGCACGCGGCGACAATCCTCGACCGGTTGTTACCAGAATTTGGCGATCAAGGTGAAGCCGCTCCCGCCGAGTTCGTCACAAACTTGTTGTTGACACTTCGCGATGATGGTGTGGACATCGTCGATCGGTACGGTGGTGTGTTCGCAAGAGATGATCGTGAGTTTTTGAATCAGATCAAGTTGGCGGGAAGCTTCACGCGGGCCCTGCGATCCAAGAATTCGAAGAAGGCGGCCACCTTGTTCAAGCCTTTGTACGAGCGGGCGATCGAGCAGGCAAGTTCGGCGGAGACGGATGAGCAAGCACGCTGTGAGTCGCTTCAACTTGTTGGTATTGGCATCGCACCGGCCGAGCGAGAGGCACCCCTGCTGTTGGACCTGCTCTCGCCGAATGCCCCGGTACGCGTTCAACTGGCTGCGATCGATCGTCTGGCCGCCTTCGCGGACGACGACGTCATCACGTCGCTCTTGGAAAGTTGGCCTTCGATGACCAAGCCCGTTCGTGATCATTGCGTTGGCCGCGTGCTCGAGCGACGTGCCTGGACCGAACAACTGCTGGACGCCCTAGAGAACGGAACGATCCGCGTCATCGATCTTTCACCGGCGGTCCAGCAGCAGTTGAGACAGACCGGGTCACGCTCGATGAAGGTTCGCGCGCAACGCTTAACGAGCACCAGTGGTTCGGCGGAGAAGCGCGGGCTGATCCAATCTTACCTGGCCGAGATGACTGGCCCGAGTGACCTCGCGCGGGGTGAGGCCGCTTTCAAACAGCACTGTGCCGTGTGTCACCTCGCCGATGGGCGAGACCAGGCGGTTGGTGCGAGTTTGAACAACCTAACCGACCGTAGTCAGACGACCCTGCTGACGGCTATTCTGGATCCCAACCGCGCCGTCGATCCGAAGTACCTCAGTTACATCATCCGGACCGATGACGATCGAATCCTGGTCGGCGTGATCGAAGACGAAGCGGGACAGAGTATCACGTTGGCGCACGCTGACGGAAAACGCACGACGATTCGACGTGACGAGATTGTCGAGATGAAGAACGCGGGTGTCTCCCTGATGCCGGAAGGGCTGCAAGCGGTGTTGCCTCCGCATGTCATGCGAGACCTGGTCAGCTACCTTCAAACCATGTCTGATTCCAATAGCTCGGAGGGCCCCACTGATGAAGCCGGAGAATAGCTTGAAGCGACGTGATCTGTTGACCTATGCCGCCTTTGGAAGCGCTGCGATCGCAGCGGCAGGTTCTAGCCGCAGGGCTTCCGCCGAATCCACAGCCGGCTCCGATGCAGACTCCGCCTCCGATGCGGGGGCTGCCACCGACCGCCGTCGATACAAGATGAAGAAGTCGATCAATCTTTGGGCGTTTCCATACCCCGATAGAATGTCGCTCAAAGAGTGTTTGCAGCTTGCCAAGGATGCGGGATTCGATGGCATCGAATTGAATTACGATCTCGACAGTGATCTCTCTCCGAAATCGGGAACCAAAGAGTTTACCGAGATCCGCAAGATGGCGGAGCAGATCGGCATCGACATCAGCGGCGTTTGCTCTTTTTTGTTTTGGCCCTATCCGTTGACCAGTAACGATCCGGCCGAACGCGCCAAGGGGATGGAGTTGGCCGGCAAAATGACCCAAGCGGCGCACGACCTGGGGACGGAGAACCTGTTGGTTGTGCCGGGCGCCGTGCACATGCCTTGGCGGGAAGATCACGATCCAACGCCAAACGATGTCTGTCTGGCCCGGGCGAAGGAATCGGTGGACAAGTTGCTACCTCAGGCCGAGAAGCTCAAGGTCCATCTGAACATGGAGAACATCTTCTTCAATGGCTTTCTCCTCTCGCCGATGGAGATGGTTGATTTTGTCGATAGCTTCGACAGTCCGTATGTCCAGGTACACTTCGACACGGGCAACATCATGGAATACCAGTTCCCCGAGCATTGGATTCCGATTCTGGGCAAACGCATCAAGAATGTGCATCTGAAAGAATTCACCAAGAAAGGGACCGATCATTCACTCGAAGCGTTTCGGCCGCTGCTTGACGGTACAACCAACTGGCCCGCCGTGCTGGACGCCTTCGACCAGGTGGGCTATGACGGCTACCTGACGTTTGAGTACTTCCATCCGTACCAACACTTCCCCGAAGCGTTGATCTACCAGACGGCCGATTCCCTCGACCGCATGCTCGGTTTGAAACAGCGGGCGGTGTGAGACGAGATTCTCGTGAAGGCGCCTTCTTGCCTCTTTTCTTCCCTGCGCACCCGCGTCTGAGACGATGAACAGGAGAAATACGCAAAGGCGCGGGAGACGCAGAGCCGCAAAGAAGTGGTCAGAATCCAAGCTTCATCGCCGCACCGACCGTTGACCGACATGTGTACGCTTGTATACTTTCGAGCTCAAGCAAGCACAAGCAGCGATCACAGAGGCAAGGAGGATGTGCGGGAATCCGCTATCGGGAGACGCTGGCATTTCAACGTGTAGGCCGGCATCAAGGAGCGCAGCGACGCCGATCCGGCA
>JARFQX010000101.1 GCA_029287555.1 Rubripirellula sp.
GTGTATAAGAGACAGGCGCCAAGCCGCGTGATACAGCTGACCGAAGCAAAGAACGTGAAACTGGGAACGATGACCTCATCGCCCGGGCCGATGTCGAGCGCCATCAACGCCAACAGCAGCGCGTCACTGCCCGAGGCGCAACTCACCGCATTCTCTACCTGGCTACACGCCGCCACCTCTTGCTCCAACTCCGTGACGTCGGGACCAAAGAGGAAACGGCCACTATCAATCACCTTGGTCAACGCTTCAACAAACTCCTCGCGGTGTGGCCGATTGTCGCGATTGATGTCCAAGAGCGGGACGTTTTGTGGGTGAGGAACCATCGTGCAACCTTCCGTGGCTGGGTCCGTTTGTGGTGGGAAATGATCGGGAAATCACCGACGCATTGGTGTCCGCGTAGAAGTAGTCCGCGACAAGCCAAAAGGTCAAGGCCATTCATTCGCGATGCCGGTCGATGCGGGCGATCGCCTCGGCTCGGGTGCGGATCCTGTCGTTGAGTTGATCCGCGCGGGTGGCTTGGAGAATCGCGGCGTACTTGGGACCGGGCGGAATGCCGAGCTGGTGGAGATCGTCTCCGGTTAACAACGGAGGTGGATTCAATCGCTCGGCGGGCCAAGAAAGCGCGGTTTGCGCCGCCGCCACGTCCTCAACACCAGCCGATTCGCCTTCGCTGACGTTCGCGCAGATGATCGCGTCTGCCAACGCGACGATCGTTTCCGCGTCTCGGTTGATCAACACCGGCTGGACCTCCGACCACGGCAACGATCGGGTTTGCATGATCGTCGGCCAATGGTTCAGCGCCGCGGCGGCCCGGCGAGTCTCTTCGCCCGAAAGCCGCCAGCGATGCCCGATCGACGCCAGCGAACGAGGTGGGTCTTCCACCAATGCCAAAATGCACGCGAGTCGAAGCGAAAAGTCGGGCCTGGCATGATCGAGAAGACGCCCGGCTCGGTTCAGATCCATGTCATGCACCTCTGGCAGTACCGGACGATCCAGCCCGCACGCGATCAGGTGCCGCAGTCCCGTCACCGCCGCGCCGGCCACCAGCACGCGTCGCATCTCCGCCCCGATCCGTTCGGCACTGACCGCGTGAATGTCGTCGGCGTGTTCGATGATCGCCCGCAGCGTCAAAGGCTCAAACGCAAACCCCAGCGTCGTTGCGAATCGGACCGCACGCAGCATCCGCAGCTTGTCTTCCCCGAATCGCTCCAGGGGGTCGCCGATCGTTCGCAAGATCCCCGATTGAAGATCGGATTGTCCGCCAACGAAGTCGATCACGCGATCCTCAATCGGGTCGTAGAAAAGACCGTTAATGGTGAAGTCCCGACGCAGGGCGTCATGTTTGGCGTCCCCAAAATGGACCGAGTCGGGGCGGCGACCATCGCTGTAAAATCCGTCACTTCGAAACGTGGCCACCTCGGTGGGGTGGACGGTTCGGGCCGCCGCGCCGGCGCCGGATCGATCCCGCCGAGGCGGTAACACACCGATCACGCCAAAGGAGGATCCGAAGGCCAACGTCCGGGCCTTGCCAAACACCTCACGCACCGAATCGGGCGTTGCATCGGTCGCGACGTCGTAATCTTTGGGGGGCTTTCCCAGCAGCGCGTCGCGGACACAGCCCCCAGCCAGATAGGCAACGAAGCCGGCATCGCGGAGCTTCGAAATGATCCGCAACGCTTCGCCAGCCGCAGCACCCCGGAGAAACCGATGCGTAAATTCTTGCATGCGAGCCAAACGATGGGTGTAGCGGGAAGGGAATTCACAATTCTACAAACTAGATCACCGCCCCGCCCCCACCACTCACCTTTCACGTCTCGCCACTCGCCACTCTCTTCGCTACAAGTGAAGCATGAACCATCCAAAGCCAGCCACCCGACGCAAACGAGGCGTGGTGGGAGTGATCTTGCGAGAGCAACGCTTGCTGATCATTCGCCGCTCGCTGACGGTTCCCGCGCCCGGCAAACTCTGTCTGCCGGGCGGCGGTATCGAAAGCGGCGAGTCCGAACCGGAGGCGTTGGTGCGTGAGATGCAAGAAGAGTTGACGATCGATGTGAAACCGATTCGTCTCTGTTGGCGGAGCGTCACCCCATGGGGAACGAACCTGGCCTGGTGGTTGGCGCACCTCGATCCACGCGTCACACCTCTGGCCAATCCGGACGAGGTGGCAGAAGTGCACTGGATGACGAAAGACGAAATTCGCACGGCCCGCGATATGCTTCCCAGTTTGCCAACCTTCGTCGATGCGTGGGACCGCGGCGAGTTACACCTGGAAACCTGAGCGACGATCTGGAAGTGCCTCGCGATCCGGTGCGCGGTCGAATTTTCCAGGATCACCAAGAGAATTCGCGAGCGTTCGCGACCGGGTACTCCATGCACCCGGCCCGTGAGGTCTCGATGACGGGATTGAAACCTGTTCAACCACCGTCGAACGATGTCAGCCCGTGGCCGCAAGCTGACCGCGCTAACCTCACGCAAGGCGAACTCGCGGAAGATCACAGATGGATCGTGACGTTGCTATCAATCGGGCCGGGATGAGTTTCGTAAGTTGATTGCTTGCAAAGACTTGCAATCAATTCGAATTCATTCGGTCCGCTGCCGAAAAAGGGCACGATCCAGAGATCGTGCCCGCTCCATCGACGACGTTAGGTTAAGCCTTGCCGCTGCCCGGTCAACTGCAGATTTTTCATTTCGCGCCCCGTCGAATCGCCCCGCCGCGGTAAAGCGTTGAGAATCCGCGAGTTAAAATTTTTGCCCCTTTTTTCGGCCGCCTGACGCGGCTCGAATCGAAGGACATTCGTCGCACTTTTCAACCAGCCTCTTTGGGGGGGCTTGCCGATGCGCAGACGTCCCCCGAGCGCCGGAACCACCCAAAAATGGCGAAAGAGACCAATTGCCCAAACCTCCCATTTTGAATAGTGCTTTTTCACTCGCGATGATCTCGATAGTCTAGCCGGTAGTTGACCCTTTCTTGCTCCGGCCCGACCGCCTCCGTCCTTTGGTAGCCAAATGGAATCCGCCTCCCCTGTCCATCTTGCCGTCGATCTAGGTGCCTCCGGCGGCCGGGTGATTGCCGGGGGCCTTGTTGGTGGCAAGCTGCATCTCGAGCCGATCCACCGCTTTGACAACGAAGTGGTGCGAGTCCAGGGTTCGCTGCAGTGGGACCTGCTCGGCCTGTGGCGAGAGATTCTTCGGGGACTTCGCGAGGCGGCCAACCGCTACCCTCAGGTCGCCTCGGTTGGGGTCGATACCTGGGGTGTCGACTACGTTTTATTGGATGATCACGACCAGGTAGCTGGGCCGGTGCGATGCTATCGGGACGCGCGGACCCGCGGAATGGTCGAACGGGCCTTTGAAATCGTCCCGCGGAAGGAGATTTTTGCTGCCACGGGTCTCCAGTTCATGGAGATCAATTCGCTCTATCAACTGCTCGCTGCCCAACTGCAGGGCGACCCTTCGTTGGGGATTGCTGACGGCTTCTTGATGATTGGTGATTTCTTTCACTGGCTGTTGACCGGCCAGCGAAGCATTGAGGTCACGAACGCTTCGACAACGCAGTTGCTCGATCCTCGTGACAAGCAATGGCGAACGGATTTGATGGAGCGATTCGGCCTACCGTCGGGGATCTTCACCCCACCGATCGAACCGGGGACCACGCTGGGCCCAATCCAGCCATCGGTCGGATCCTCGACGGGACTGGGAGGAGTTCCGGTGGTGGTGCCGGCCACGCACGATACCGCCTCGGCGGTGCTGGCGGTTCCCGCCGAAGACTTTGCTCCGGCCCGACCGTCCTGGTGCTACATCAGCAGCGGCACCTGGTCGCTGATGGGATGCGAGTTACCCGAGCCGAAGATCAACGATCGTTGCTCGGAGCTTAACTTCACCAACGAGGGAGGCGTCGAAGGTAGCACGCGATTGCTCAAGAACATTGGCGGGCTTTGGATTTTTCAACAGATACGCAAAGCGATGGAACGGCGATCGGCTGCCCACCAGTGGGATGAGATGGTCGAGATGGCGCGGAGGGCAACTCCATTCGAGTTCCTCGTCAATCCCGATGATCCCTCGCTCGTGGCGCCCGACGACATGATCGATGCGCTCAATCAGTACGCCGCACGAACCGGCCAGCACCCGCCGAAGGAAAGCGGCGCGTTGTATCGGGCTGCCCTGGAAGGTCTAGCGCTGCGTTACCGAATCTGTCTGGAGATGCTTGAATCGCTCGTCAACCATCGAATCGATGCGATTCACATCGTCGGTGGCGGATCGCTCAATGGTTTACTTTGCCAGATGACCGCGGATGCCTGCGACCGAGTCGTGATCGCTGGTCCGGTCGAGGCGACCGCCATCGGTAATCTGCTGATGCAAATGCTTGGCACCGGCAGACTGAAATCGGTGCAGGAAGCTCGTGCGCTGGTGCGAGCAAGTTTCGAGACCACCCGTTACCAACCTCAGCAGACGAGCGGTTGGAGCGAGGCGGCCGAGAAGTTCACGAGTCTTTAGAACCGCACGACCGAGGAAAACTGCACGAACGAGGAAGCAGTCGACTTGGTTTCCGAGCGAGATTCAACGCACTACGCAGTCCGTTGCTTTGCCGATACATTCAGTCAAGATCGCTCACACCACTCGCAACTCGCAACTCGCAACTCGCAACTCACCACTCACCACTCACCACTCACCACTCACAACTCACAACTCACAACTCACAACTCACAACTCGCAACTCGCAACTCGCAACTCGCAACTCGCAACTCAATCCCATGTCCGCCGATTCCCTGTCCCAGCACAAGACCGAGATCCGCAAAGCCGCCCACGCTGCACGCAAGGCCCAGCAAGACAAAGACGGGGTGAGCCAACGA
>JARFQX010000128.1 GCA_029287555.1 Rubripirellula sp.
ATGTGCTTTCCCAGCTTGCCGGACGCCCCGACATCGCAAACCTTCATAGCGTCTGGCTCCAGGGCGGACTGATTGTAAGGGCGTGTTCGCTCAGCACAACTGCGACTTGGGTGGGCGGTGCGGAAGGTGGCTTGATCTGAGCGTGGCTAGGGTATTCAACGCAACGTGCTGAGTTCCACCTCTTTCAATTCGCCCACGCTCGAACTTGCTGAAGATGCATCGGCCGAAGCCACGTCTTCTGTCTGCTTTGAATGCCGTTGCTCGTCAACCGATGCTGCCGCTGTATTTTACCGCCGCTTCGAAATATTTGGTCCGAACCGATCGAGCAAGCGACCTCCTAGCCATCCACCAATCATTGCGGTAGCGCAAGCGCTGAGGAAAAACGGTATCACCAGTATCATGCTGTCGACCTCGTTCTCTGGCGGGAAGATTGTGGAGGCAACAAGATAGAATCCGATGAATCCAACGAGCGTTCCGAGCAAACGCCCCGCAGCAGCCCAAGTGGCAATCTTCATCGTATGCTCCTTCATCGTATGCTCAATCGATTGTCGGAGGCTGAATACTTGGGTTCCTGGGATTGCGTCAATTCAGAGACTTGACCAACTTGGGAAAGGGTCGATAGGTCTCGTTCAATAATGTTGTTCCAATTCCAACTTCGTACATGGTAGATCAGTAACGTCGAGGAGGCGAAATATACTCAAAGCGACGAACTTGAGTATCACCGATTCGAACCGCGGATACGTCCATAGCGCCAGCAATGTCCTCGGTTGGCCCGATTCTTGTTTGCTCGAGTGTCCTCGATTCGTGAGATCCCGCAGATCTCGGCGCATTTTTCCTCCAATCCGATCTCGGATCTTACGAAGACTGCAGCAAAGTAAATCGCGAACTCCGATCCGGCGATGCAAACGTCACTACAAGTGGTGAACGAGGCAAGGTTGTGTAACTGGCCTTGAGGGCTTCGCCCATTAGCGTCGTTTCGAGACTGCTCTGGATTCTACGATCGTGAGATTCATTCGCATTGCTTCGAGCGTCTTCGAGTGATTCGCGGAACCTGCGAGATTCGTTTCTTCGCGTGGATCGGCCGCAAGGTCGTAGAGTTCTTCTCCGGTTGGCCACAAAGCGTAGCGGTAACGCTGCGTTCGGATCGCTTTACCGAGTTCGCGCCCTCGCGTAACCACGGTATACGCGATTTCCTTCCCGCGGGACGACGGTTCTCGCAACATCGTGGTCAAGCTTCGGCCCTGCAACTCGGCTGGCGGCGTCACGTCACAAAGTTCCGCGAGCGTTGGAAAGAGATCGAGAAGCTCGACGAGTCCTTCGCTCGATGAACCTGGGGTCGTGGCTGCATTGCTGATCGACGCTGGGACACGAATAATCAGCGGTACGCGGTCACAGGTCTCGAAAAGCATGACCTTGCCCCACATGAACTTTTCACCCAGCAGATAACCATGATCCGAAGTCAGGACAATAATCGTGTCATCCCAGTGACCGCTCCGTTTCAGTGCTTCAAGGACCACGCCAATTTGTGCGTCGATGAATGAAATGCAGGCATGGTAAGCCTGCATGTATTCGCGACGGAGTTCTTCGTTCTCGACGCCGAACTCGAACCCGAATCCTTCGTATCGCTTCGTTTGAGCAATCTTTGGAACCGTTCTCCAAAACTCCAGCGAAGCAGGTGTGAGCTTCAGATCGGCCTTTGGATAGATGGCAAAGTACTTGTCCGGTGCAAGAAAAGGTACATGCGGCTTGTGGATGCCACAGGCAAGAAAGAACGGCTTCTGGCCGTGAGCTTTGTTTTCAAGCCACTCGCAAATCTTCAGTGCGTTTTTTCCATCCTTGTGTTGTTTGTCTTGAAGTCCAGACGGTCCGTAGCCCGGTTGTTGTCCGCGCGTTTGCGGTGCGATGGTCGGATAGAATTCACGCCACCTACGACGCGATCTTCCTTCAGTAATCGGTCCATGTTCCGCTTCGAACTTCTCGCGGATGGGAGTGACCATCGGCATCTCGTCATTTTCGAAGCGAAGCACCTGGTTCCACGCAACGTCGCCGGGATCAATTCTCTCGTTGTGAAACACCTTGCCGACCGCGGCTGTCCAGTAACCTGATTCCTTGAATCTCTGTGGCATGGAGACCGTGCCTGGACGAACGTCGCGGATATCTGACTTGTTATCAAGGATTTCGGTCGATTGCGGATACAGCCCATGCAAGAAGGACGCTCGTGATGGCCCGCAGACAGGGTATTGGCAGTATGCTCTGCGAAAAGTCATGCCGGCATCCGCCAACTCGTCGAATGCGGGTGTGCGAATGTGTGGGTAACCCGAGGTGGAAACGTGTGTATTGAGGTCGTCGCAAACGATGAACAGGACGTTTGGCCTCTTCGCCACTGCGACCGATGGCATCAGCGCTAAACAAAGCAGAGCCAAGGCCCAATCCATTCGAGCTGGGAAAGTCATGAGGTTCCTATCGCCGCGGCCGGGTCGCTGGATGTTCAATATTTTCTGGGGAAGTGTATGGCCGGTACTTCGCCAGAGGCTTGTAATTCCCTTTGCCTCTCTCCCAGCGAAACGTCTCGCCTTGAACCACCAAATCCCTTCGTGAATTGAGCTTGTCTTGGGGTGGGGCAAAGGTCTTCGGCGCGGACTCGCGAAGTTGCGTTTTGACATCGGTGTACCTTTCGTCCGACGCAAGATTATTCCATTCGTTCGGATCATCTCGAAGGTTGTACAGTTCTTCGCCATCATCACCATAACAAATGTATCGCCAATCGCGATTGATGACGGCATACTCGC
Organism: Rubripirellula sp.; assembly: GCA_029287555.1. Classification (GTDB taxonomy): domain Bacteria; phylum Planctomycetota; class Planctomycetia; order Pirellulales; family Pirellulaceae; genus Rubripirellula. Next base: position 2,790 of record JARFQX010000128.1, read on the forward strand.
CCGGCGTCATGTAGGGCAGAAAGACGTTTCGATCGACGGCCGTTGTCGGATTCTTCAGTGTTGAGGCGAGTGACTCGCCTTCCAATTGCTGATGCGGCTTCGGCAGGCCACACATCTCAACCAGAGTTGGATAGATGTCAATCAGGCTAGCGGTGACGTCTGTCTTGACTCCTGATGCGACTCCAGGACCGGCCCAGATAAACGGTACATTCGAAGTGCGTTCCCAGAGCGTGTGCTTTCCCCATTGGCCTTTCTCGCCGTGATGATAGCCGTGGTCGCTCCACAGGACCACGATCGTGTTATCGGCGTAAGGGCTGGACTCTAGCGCGTCGAGCGCGCGGCCAAGCATCGCATCGGCGTAACTGATGCAGGCAAGGTACCCATGTATCGCGTCGTCGACAGCGCCCATCTGAGCGAGTCGTTCGTAGTGCAGACGTTTCCGGTTCTCCCGCTGCTTGCGAATCTTGGGCGGCAGGTCTTCCAGATCGTTTTCTCGAATCGGTGGCAACTCGATCTTCGCTGGGTCGTACAAGTCGAAGTACTTCTGCGGACAGTAGTTCGGGTAATGGGGCGCATAAAGTCCACACGCAAGAAAGAATGGCTGCTCGTGTGTCTTCTTCAGTTGCTCGACCGCCCAGTTAACTCGGATGGTGTCGGCCATCTCCTCTTCTTTCTCGTTGGGGATAGCCGCCCATTCCAGAAAGAGTCCGGCTTTGAATCTCTTGCCTCGGTTGTAGATACTTGCTGGGAACGGCTGGGGCACAGGCGTTTCCTTGCTCCACGATTCGAGCGGCCAACCGCTGGTGCGCTGGAACGGATTGCGGAGGAAGAACCTGGTCCAGCCTCGCTGGTCGATGGCGCCGGCCGGGTGATGAAACAGTTTGCCGGCCCCCAGCGTTGTGTAGCCAGCTTTGGCGAAGCTCGATTGCAGCCCTTCGATCTCGGGGTGCCCGACGAAGTAATAGGGTGTCTCATAGCAACCGGTCGTCGACGCGTACTGACCCGAGAAGATCGCCGCACGGCTGGGAGCACAGAACACACCCGCCGTGTGCGCATTGCTAAAGTTGACACCGCGCGCGGCAAGTCGGTCGATATTCGGCGTCAAGGCGCGAGGCGTCGTTTCCAGGCATCCGATCCAATCGTTCATGTCGTCGACGGCTAGAAACAGAACGTTC
>JARFQX010000163.1 GCA_029287555.1 Rubripirellula sp.
AAATCGCAGTCGGCCGCCCGCTTTCTCATGCAACTCGACCAGGAGCTTGAGTTTCAAGATGAGGTGATCCACGAGGCGGTCACCTACGCGCTCGATTGCTTCCTCCAGGCACAGTACACCAACGGCGCGTGGCCCCAACGCTACAGCGAGTTTCCACGAGCTTCCAACGATCCACCCGAGAAAGCGTCCTTCGATAAGGATTGGCCGCGCGAGTTCCCGGGGAAGAACTACTCCGGCTTCTACACGCTCAACGACAACACGATGAGCGACATGATCATTACCATGCTTGATGCATGGGAGATTTATGGTGAGAAACGCTATCTCGACGCGGCGATTCGCGGCGGAGATTTCTTCCGCCTCGCTCAGTTGCCCGAGCCGCAGCCGGGTTGGGCTCAGCAGTACGACCAACGCATGCGCCCGGCTTGGGCTCGCAAGTTCGAACCGCCGGCAATTTCCGGTGGCGAGTCCCAAGGCGTGATGCAGACGTTGATCGAACTCTACCGGCGAACTGCCGACTCAAGCGACGACGCCGCCAGATTCTTGGATCCGATTCCCCCGGCGCTCAGCTACTTTCGACGCTCGTTGCTCGATGACGGCCGGCTCGCCCGTTTCTACGAGATGGAGACGAACCGGCCGCTGTTCTTCACCAAGGAGTACGAGCTGACGTATTCGCCTGACGATCTGCCAACACACTACGCGTTCATGGTCAGTTCCAGGTTGGACAAGATTGAAGCCGGACTGCAGAAGGTACGAGAATTGTCAAAGGAACAACTGCGTCGACCGAAGCACGTTCGTGTGTCGCCGCCGTCCGAATCGGTAGTCATGTCGATTGTCGAGGGGCTTGACCGCCGCGGAGCGTGGGTCGAACGCGGTCGGCTGAAGTACCACGGAGACGATGACCTGACCGAGCGGGTGATTCGCAGCGACACCTTCATGAGAAACGTCCGGCTGCTGGCCGCCTGGTTGCGTGACGATCGCCCGCGGTCTGAGTGAGCACGTCATCGAAGGCGCCGGGGTGTGAACCGATCGTGGAGAAAAGGTTGAGTGAGCCGGACGATTTCGCCCGTGATCTGCCATCGCCGCCGGAACGTATGCCCGGGGTGATGCGTGACGCTCCGCATCCGGCGACTTTGCCCGCGGAGATGCTGCTGCGCGATTGCGAGCTCCGCACCCAACGGCGCAGCGGACCGGGTGGTCAGCATCGCAACAAGACCAGCACGGCCGCTTTCTTGTTGCACCGTCCGACCGGGATTGTTGCCGAGGCGACCGAGCGTCGAAGTCAGGCGGAGAATCGCGAGGTTGCCCTGCAACGGCTTCGGCTGCGGTTGGCGACCGAGGTTCGTTCACCTTCGGTCCTCGATCAAGAGGTCGACGATGAGGAACGGGCGTTGCGGCGTCGGTTGAGCGATCGTGGATTGCGAATCGCCCGTGACAATCCGATCCGGCCCGCTGTCCTCGCCTTGCTGCTGAACGATCTGCATGCCAGTGGTGGTCAACCGAGCGTCGTGGCACCGATTTGGCGGACGACCACCTCCGCCGTGGTCCGATTCACCAAGACGCATCCTCCTGCGTTCACCGTGCTCAATAAGATTCGCAGCCATCACGGCCGCGGGCCCCTGAAGTAGGCGGTAACCCGCGTTTCTCGGACTTGGCAACCGAGACCGAGTTGGCGGCAGGGGTTACAATCGTGGTCTTTGCTGCTCATTCTCACCTGGGAGACATGGACCGTGTTTCAAGCCCGACGCTCTGCTTTGCTTGTCCCCCTGATGCTCCTCAGCGCCGCCTTGGCGATGTTGATCACCAACGTTCCGCTTGCTGTTGGGGAAGAGATCTTCGTCGAGGCGGAGAGTTTTGCGGATCGAGGCGGATGGAAACTCGATACGCAGTTCATCCAGGAAATGGGATCGCCCTACCTGTTGGCCCATGGATTGGGTCGAAAAGTTGAGGACGCGGTCACGAACATCCAGGTGCCGCGGTCGGGCACCTACCGCGTTTGGGTTCGCACCTTCGATTGGGTCGCCCGCTGGGACGCCAAGCCATCACCGGGGCGATTCCAGATCTCCATCGCCGGCAAGGAGCTTGACGAAACTTTTGGCACCGAGGACGAGGATTGGAATTGGCACGACGGAGGCACGGTCGAGTTGCAAGAGGGGGATCACGAGATTCGCTTGATCGATCTCACGGGTTTTGATGGCCGCTGCGACTGCATCTACCTGACCACCGACGTCGACGCGAAGCCCCCGCCAGCCAGTGACGTGCTTTCTTCTTGGCGGCGCCAACAGTTGGGCTTGCCCGAAAGACCGCAGGTTCGTGGGCCGTATGACTTGGTCGTCGTGGGTGGCGGCTATGCGGGGATGGGTTCGGCAATTTCGGCAGCCCGCATGGGGTGTCGAGTCGCGTTGATTCAAGATCGTCCGGTGCTGGGGGGCAATGGTTCGAGCGAGGTCCGAGTTTGGGCGAAAGGCAACATTCGTCGCGGTAAGTTTCCTCGCATCGGCGAAATCATTGAAGAGTTTGCCGATCGTGCCACGAAATCGCCCGGCGCCTACGAGGAGTTCGGCGATGACCTGAAGGAACGCGTCGTTCGCGCTGAGCCGAACATCGATCTGATGCTTAACCATCATGCCTTCGCGGTCGAGAAAGAAGGAGACAGGATCACCGCGGTGCGGGCCTTTGACACCCAGAGTGGAGCGGAGCTTCGTGTACTGGGAGATTACTTTGCCGATTGCACGGGCCATGCCTGGATCGGCTATTGGGCCGAGGCCGATAGCGAAATGACGCCCGAGGGACGCATGGGAATGAGCAACATGTGGGCCTGGGGCGAGTTGGATGAGCCAACCGAATTCCCCGAGACACCTTGGGCACTCGATCTCTACATGGAAGACTTTCCCTACCCGCGAGACCACCATGGGCAGTGGTTTTGGGAAAGTGGATTCGACAAGAATGCCGTTGGGGATGCCGAGGGAATTCGAGACTGGAATTTGCGGGCTGTCTACGGTGCTTTCAATGCGATGAAGAACCGTGACGGAGCCGACCAGCACAAGACTGCCGTGCTCACCTGGGTAGCCTTCATCGGCGGTCCGCGAGAAAGTCGGCGGTTGATGGGCGACGTGGTGCTGACGCAGGAAGACATCGTCTCCAAACGCGATTTCCCCGACGGATGCGTCCCCAGCACCT
>JARFQX010000214.1 GCA_029287555.1 Rubripirellula sp.
TCAACATTCTGCTGAATATCGGTGCGGCGGCCGTGATTGCGATTTTTCAGGACACGCTCCAGTCGGTGATCGCGCTGGCTGTCTTCCTGCCGATCATCAGCGACATGAGTGGTTGCAGCGGAAATCAGGCGGTGGCGGTCAGCATGCGCGAGTTGGCGATCGGAGTGGTCCGGCCAACCGAAGTCTTGCGAGTCTGGCTCAAAGAGGTCTCGGTGGGCCTGATCAACGGTTCGGTGCTGGGATTGCTGGTGGGACTCGTCGCGATGGTCTTCGACGGCAATGCTTACCTGGGCCTCGTTGTCGGATTGGCGTTGTTCGTCAACACGATCATTGCCGTTTCGATCGGCGGCACCGTGCCGCTGCTGCTCAAGCGGCTCGGGGTTGATCCGGCGGTCGCCAGCGGCCCCCTGCTGACGACCATCACGGACATGTGCGGCTTCTTCCTGGTCCTCGGAATGGCCACCGTGATGCTCAGCAAGTTGACTTGAGGCGAGAAGCGAGGAGCAAGAAGCACGCGGCGAGTTGCGAGTGGCGAGTGGCGAGCGGCGAGCGGCGAGCGGCGAGCGGCGAGTGGGAGAGATCAGCCACGGGCTCTTTCTCGCTTCTCGACGCTCGCAACTCGCCACTCTACCTCTTTCTCGCCTCTCTACCTCAGCGCGTAGCAGAGCAGTTTGTCGCCTTCTCGCAGGTAGAGTTTGCCGTCGGCGATGACGGGATGCGCCCAACTTGGTCGATCACCACTGCCGGGCACTTTGAAGAGGCTAACCTCGCGGAACTCTTTCGGGTTAGCTTCGACCAGCGTCATCGTGCCGTCACTGTAGCGGAAGTAAACGTGTCCGTCGGCTGCAACCACGCTGGCCGAGCCCTTGCCTGATCCACGCTCCTTCCACTGAATTTCGCCGGTCATCAACTCGGCGCAAAACGGCATTCCGCGAGAATCCGTGTCACCGTAAACGTAGTCGCCCATCAATACGACCCCGCCATGTTTATTCTGTAAATCACGTGACAATGGATAGACTTCCTCCACCGCAACGCCGTCGCCCGAGGGCACTTGGCGAAGCAAAGCACCGCCAGTGCGGTATCCGGCGGTGAAAAAGACAAGATCGTCTCGAACAATTGGGGTCGGGATCACCGCGGTGGTCTTCGGGATGTCGTACGTCCAAAGGAGTTCGCCATCGTTGGCGCGGATCCCCATCACCCCGGATCCGGTTACCTGCACGTAAACCTTGGTGCCTCCGATGTTGGATATCACGACCGATGAATGACCGGCGCCTCGAACTTCGGGCCATCCGCAACTCCAGATCAGCTCGCCCGATTCCTTATTCAACGCGACCACCGTGTTCTCGGCTCCGCCCGGCGTGCAGATCAGTCGATCGCCGTCAATCAAGACCGATTCGCTGTATCCCCAGCCGTCGTCCTTCTTGCCCTCGAACTCCGACTTGAGGTCTCGACGCCAAACCTCTTCGCCAGTGGTCGTGAAATTGACCAACACGCCGAAGGCGGTCATCGCGTAGACGTGATTGCCTTCGACCGTCGGCGTGCTACGTGAGCTCTGCCACGATTCCTGTCCCGAGTTCCAAGCCGGCCCGGTTTTGCTGAACCAAAGCACCTCGCCGTTTGATTGATCGATGCAGATCAAGTACTCATCCTTGTCATCCGCAATCGAAAGGCCGTCACCCATGGTGTAGATCTTGCCGTCGGCGATCGCTGGGCTGGAGTAGCCACGCCCCAGTCCGTCGGCTTGCCAAACGAGTTCCGGCCCGTCCTTGGGCCAGCTTTCCAGCAAGTCCGTGTCGGGAGCCACGGCGGTTCGCGACGCACCGCGAAAGGTCGGCCAATCGCCCTCGGCGCAATCGGCGGTGATCGGTAAGCCAACCATCAGCAGCAAGCCTGGGACGTAAAGAAGCGGACGACTCAGCATGAGTTATCTCCAAACAGGTGGGAATCTTGGTGGGGTCGTTGAGGTTGTGTCCAATAGTCTAAATCACAACGCTCGATCCGACATTGGGAGGTGGGTGGGTCCGGAAATGGTGATGGGCAAGGAAGTCTCGTGCAACGATTGGTGTCCCCCGTCGAAGCATCTCGAAGTTGTGCAGGTTTTTTGAATCGCGGAGCGATGACGTTTTCTAGCCTGGGACGCAAGTCCCAGGAATTCGGACAATTCTTGGTTTGTCTCCGCAGCATGCACAATTGCGCACACCCAGCTAGAGTCATCCTTGAGGTGTGCGGTTCAACACGATGTCGAACCGGGCCGCCAGTTCGCCAATCGTCGACTCCTTGAGCGGCGTGAAATCAACGGTGACCGATCCGCGAGCCTTTGGATCGGCGATCCGTTTCCAAAGGCCATCCTTGGGATTGCCCGGATGGCCCTTGATGTAGCATTGCGTGGTGAATTTTTCATTGCCGGGACGCTTGACCGCGAAATGAATGTGAGGCGTGCGGCCCGGGTAGGGAACTGGCTTGATGGTGCGGAAATAGTACTCGCCGGTTGATCCGGTGAGGAAACGACCGAAGCCCTGGAAGTTCTGGTCGCGTCCATCATGATTGGCACTTCCCTTGTGCAGGTAGGCGCCATGGTTGTCGACCTGCCAGATCTCAACCAACGCGTTTCGGATTGGTTCCCCGTTGACGTCCAGGACCCGCCCTGACAAGTGAGTGATCTCACCGACCGCTGGAGTGATCGTGTCATTGACGATCAGCAGGTCGTTGTCGGTATCGAGGGGCAGGTCAACCGGGTAAAAGGGGCCCTCGGTTTGCCGCGGTGTGAGCAAGAGCTGCTCGGCGAACAGGCCTGGGGTGTCAAAAAACATCAGCGAAGTGGCGGCTGCCGCACTTGCCGAAGCTTTCTTCAGAAAACTCCGTCGGCCCTGGATTTCTTTCGCGCCGGCGATCACGGGAGGGGCATTCTTCATCGTTCGTTCCTTTGACACCGCTAGAGGGGATATGCGTGGCTCGGCTGAAGCGGACGGGGCCTGCCGAATCGCGTCTGGCCTTTCCGCTCGATCGCTCGTCGGTGCAAGTTTCACCGGGCCGGCGATTGGTCAACCCAACCAGATTCGTCAAACAACTTCAGGCTCGAGCATCGAACGTAGGTTCACCTTGGCTCGGTGGACAAGTGATTTGACGGCCTTCTCGGTGACTTGCATGCGTTCAGCGGCAGCCTTGTAACGACACCCACCCATGCCCACCAGTTCGATGGCTTCACGCTGGCGTTCGGGCAGCTTTTCGATCGCTCCAACGACCACCTGACGGGTCTCCTCACGCATCATTCGGTGAACCGGATGATACCATGCCGAGACGGATCCGGGGTTGCGGCGTCCGGCCTCGATCGAGTTGGGGGAGAGAAGTTCGGTTTCGCGGCGGCGGACGGCAGCCCGACGGGCGTTGAGCACCACGTTTCGGGTGATCACGAATATCCAAGTGGTGAACTTTGCCGACGGACTGTACGACTCCCGGGCCCGGTAGGCCTGAAGGAAGACCTGCTGCGTCAAATCGTCGACTTCTGCACCGGGACCTCTCATTCGCATGATCAATCCCCGCACGCGCGCCTCGTTCCGCCGCACCAATTCATTGAAAAGTTCGCTGTCCCCATCGGCGACGAGAGCCATCATCTGGGCGTCTTGATCGTCCGATTCTTGCAGGGGAAGGGGTGCGATCATGTCGAAATACGTTCTTGAGTCGTCAACGAAGGGGCGACGGTATTGGGCGAA
>JARFQX010000221.1 GCA_029287555.1 Rubripirellula sp.
GTATTGAAGCAATCCGCCGATTCGGTCCGCCCTTTCATACACCGTGACTTCGTGACCCGCCTGGTTCAATTGGTCGGCGGCGGTAAGTCCGGCTGGCCCGCTACCGACGATCGCAACTCGCTTGCCGGTGCGCGACTCGGGAGGACGCGGTTTGATCCAGCCCTCGGCCCAAGCTCGATCCACGATTGCATTCTCAATGTTCTTGATCGTTACCGGCGGGCTGGTAATGCCGAGCACGCAGGCACCCTCGCACGGGGCGGGGCAGGTGCGTCCGGTGAACTCGGGGAAATTATTGGTCTTGTGCAACCGTTCGATGGCTTCCTTCCAACGATTGTTGTAAACCAGGTCATTCCACTCCGGAATCAAGTTTTCGATCGGACACCCCGTCGCCGATTGACAAAACGGCACGCCACAGTCCATGCAACGGGCCCCTTGCTCAAGCAGTTGTTCGACTCGAGGCTCGGTGTAGATCTCGTCGTAATCATTGACTCGAACCACCGGCAAACGCCACGGCACTTTCTTGCGATCAAACTCTTTGAATCCGGTTGGCTTTCCCATTTCGGTTACTGCGTTGTGTGGGGATGGGGGACGTTCGTTTGGGTGAGGACTTACCGGTGGTCAGTCCCCAAGGCCCCGCTGCGATTCGCGCTAGGGCCAATCATGTCTTGGGCCAATTCCTGGCTCAGGCGTTGGCGGGCTGTTGCTCCTGCTGCTTTTTCATCTCTTCCAGCACCCGCTTGTAGTCGATCGGCATCACTTTGACACACTGCGAGAGGAATTGATCCCAGTTGTCCAAAGCAACCGTCGCGACCGTGCTACCGGTGTACTGTCGATGCTTCTCGATCATCTCCTTGACCTCCGCTTCTTCTTCGGCGGAATCGATCGATTCAAGGGCGACGCTCGCCAGGTTGCAGTTGAGATTGAAATCCCCTTTGCGATCCCAGATGTAGGCGATGCCGCCCGACATGCCTGCGGCGAAGTTGCGACCGGCTGCTCCAAGCACGACCACGCGTCCACCCGTCATGTACTCACATCCATGATCGCCAACTCCTTCAATCACGGTGCGTGCCCCACTGTTGCGAACGCAGAAACGCTCGGCCGCCCGTCCGCGGAAGTAGGCTTCGCCACCGGTTGCCCCGTAAAGGCAGACATTTCCGATCAGGATGTTGTCTTCTGGAACGAAGGTGCTCTGACGCGGTGGAAAGATAATCAGGCGGCCGCCGCTGAGTCCTTTCCCAACGTAATCATTCGCGTCTCCTTCCAGCTGCATGGTAATTCCATGGGCGAGGAAGGCACCGAGGCTTTGGCCGGCGGAGCCCGTCAAGTCGATGTGGATGGTATCGTCGGGCAACCCGGCTTGGCCGTACTTGCGAGCCACTTCGTTACTGAGAATCGTCCCCACGGTGCGGTTGATGTTGACGATTGGCGTTTCGATGCGAACACGCTCGCCCCGCTCGAGTGCCGGTTTGGCCGCGTCCAGTAGCACCGTCATGTCAAGTGACTTCTCCAGACCATGATCCTGTGCCTGCGAGCAGATGACACCCACCTTCTCATGTGGCTTTCGCGCGGGCATCAAAATCGAAGTCAGGTCGAGTCCATCCGCCTTCCAGTGCTCGATGGCCTTGTCCGTCTTGAGCACATCGCACCGTCCCACCATCTCATCGATGGTTCGGAAGCCAAGCTTCGCCATCAGCCTTCGCGCTTCTTCGGCGACCATGAACAGGTAGTTGACCACGTGCTCAGGTTTACCGGTGAATTTCTTGCGGAGTTCCGGATCCTGGGTAGCGATGCCAACGGGGCAAGTATTGAGGTGACACTTCCGCATCATGATGCAACCGAGGGTGATCAGGGGGGCGGTCGAGAAACCAAACTCCTCGGCACCGAGCAGCGCCGCGATCACCACATCGCGCCCCGTCTTCAATCCACCATCGGTCTGCAGCACAACGCGACTGCGCAAATCGTTCAACACCAAAACCTGGTGCGTCTCGGCAATCCCCAGTTCCCAGGGCAAGCCGGCGTGTTTGATGCTGGTCAGCGGCGAAGCCCCCGTACCCCCGGTATCGCCCGAAATCAGGATGTGATCAGCGTGAGCTTTGGCGACGCCCGAAGCGATCACGCCAACCCCCACTTCGCTGACCAGCTTGACGCTGATGCGGGCGTGGCGATTGGCGTTCTTCAAATCGTGAATCAGCTGAGCCAAGTCTTCGATCGAGTAGATGTCGTGGTGTGGCGGCGGACTGATCAATCCGACACCCGGGGTGCTGTATCGAATCCGGGCAATGTTCTGATCGACCTTGCGGCCCGGAAGCTCGCCCCCTTCGCCCGGCTTGGCTCCCTGCGAAATCTTGATCTGAATCTCATCGGCGTTGGTGAGATACTCGATCGTGACACCGAAGCGGCCCGAGGCGACCTGCTTGATGGCCGAACGCCTCGAATCACCATTGGGCAAGGGTTGAAAACGGTCCGGAACCTCCCCGCCTTCGCCCGTGTTGCTCTTGCCTCCGAGACGGTTCATGGCAACGGCGAGCGTCTCGTGTGACTCGGCACTGATGCTGCCGAAGCTCATCGCCCCGGTGCAGAAGCGTTTGACGATCTCTTTGGCAGGTTCGACTTCGTCCAGGGGAATTGGCGTGGCCGACTCTTCATCGAATTCGAGCAGCCCACGCAGCGTGCAGCGCGACGTGCTGTCTTCGTTGACCGTGTGAGCGAATTTCCAATAGGCCGCTTCGTCATTGTTTCGTGCCGCGATCTGCAAATTGGAAATCGACTGCGGGGACCAGGCATGCTTCTCACCGGCCGCCCGCCAGTGGAACTCGCCCAGGTTGGGCAACTGGCCCAAACGGTCGTCCGACCTTCGGGGGAAACCGAGATCGTGACGGCGGAGCGTTTCTTCGGCGATCACGTCAAAAGTCACGCCCTGCACCCGACTGGCTGTCCCGACAAAGCACTTGTTGATCACTTCGTCCTTGAGCCCCAGCGCCTCAAAGATCTGCGCACCTTTGTAGCTCTGCAGCGTGCTAATTCCCATCTTCGCCATCACTTTGAGCATTCCCTTGGCAACGCCCTTGCGATAGGCGGCAACCACCTTGTCGTCGTCGAGGCTGGGATCCATCAATCCGTCGCGTCGTGCCTTCCAAAGTGCTTCGAAGGCCAAATAAGGATTGATCCCATCGGCCCCGTAGCCGATCAGCAGGCAATGATGATGCACCTCGCGTGCTTCACCCGTTTCGACCAGCAAGCCGATCCGGGTCCGCTTGATTTGCTTGACCAAATGATGATGGACCGCGCCAACGGCAAGCAGCGAGCTGACCGGAACTCGATCCTGCCCCATCGCGCGATCGGACAACACGACCAATTGAATCCCTTCGTCGGCGGCCGCCTCCGCTTCGGACGAAATCCGATCCAATGTCCGTTGCAGCCCCGCTTTGCCCTCGCTGCGGTCGAACGTGATGTCGATCACCCGGCTCTTCCAACCCTCATGATCGATCGTCTTGAGGGCCTCGATCTCTTCGTTGGTCAAGATCGGATGTTCAATCAGCAGCCGATGACAATGCTCCGGCGTGGCATCAAGAAGGTTCTGCTCGGGTCCGATGTAACACTCCAGCGACATGATGACCTCTTCCCGAATCGAATCGATCGCGGGATTGGTCACCTGGGCAAACAACTGCTTGAAGTAGTCGTAGATCATCCTCGGCTTGTCACTCAAACAAGCCAACGCACTGTCGTTGCCCATCGAACCAACCGGGTCGCGGAGTTGTTCGACCAGCGGGCGCAACATGAAGCTCATCGTTTCGGTCGTGTAACCGAACGCCTGCATGCGTGGCAGCAGCGTTTCGCTGTCATAGCCGTGCGGCTCGGTTTCCGGGTGCAGATCGGCAAGTCGAATGCGCTGTTCCTTGAGCCAGTCGCCATAGGGCATTTTCCGAGCAAAATCAGACTTCAGCTCATCGTCGGGAATCAGGCGACCCTGCTCAAAGTCAATCAAGAACATCCTGCCGGGCTGCAAACGACCTTTCTCCTTGACCAGTTCGGGCTCCACGGGCAACACGCCCACCTCGCTGGCCATGATCACGCGATCGTCGTGCGTGATGTAATAACGACTGGGCCGCAAACCGTTCCGGTCCAGCGTCGCGCCGATGTACTTGCCATCGGTAAAGGCGATCGACGCGGGCCCGTCCCACGGTTCCATTAAACAGGAGAAGTACTCGTAGAACGCTCGCTTTTCCTCCGGCATCGTCTCGTGCTTTTGCCACGCCTCAGGCACCATCATCATGATCGCTTCCTGAAGCGTACGGCCGGTCATCAACAGGAACTCGAGGACGTTGTCAAACGTACCCGAGTCACTGCAGTGCGGCTCGACGACGGGAAACAGCTTCTTCAACTGGTCACCATACAGCTCGCTGCTGGCCGAGCCTTCACGAGCCCGCATCCAGTTCTTATTGCCGCGCAGCGTGTTGATCTCGCCGTTGTGACTCATGAACCGCAACGGCTGGGCACGATCCCAACTCGGAAACGTGTTGGTGGAAAAACGGCTGTGCACCATTGCCAAGTGCGTCTCAAAATCCTCATCGCGCAGATCGGGGAAGTACGGCAGGACCTGAGCCGGCGTTAACATCCCCTTGTAAATGATGACCTTGGTGCTGAGCGAACAGATGTAGAACATCAGCGCCTGCTTCAACGTCTCACTGCCGCGCAAAAGATGGCTGGCCTGCTTGCGAATCAGGTAAAGCTGACGATCGAAGGCATCGCGATCCAATCCATCGGCAGCACCGACGAAGATCTGCTCCATCACCGGTTCGCTTCGCCGCGCGGTCGGACCGACATCCGCCAGATCGGTCATCTGCGGCACATCACGCCAACCGATGAAGCGTTGACCAGCGTCGGCGACCAGCGATTCGATCGTGCGCTTGCAGTGCTCGCGCTCCTCGACATCCTGGGGCAGGAACACTACGCCGGCAGCAAATCGACCCGGCTCGGGCAGGTCGACCCCCAAGTCGTGCTTGGCGACCTTGCGAAGGAACTTCTGCGGCAAGCCGCATAGGATTCCCGATCCATCACCCGTGTTTGGCTCGCACCCGCACGCGCCTCGGTGATCCATGTTCTGCAGGATCGTGTCGGCATCCAACACGTTCTGGTGACTCGGTACGCCTTTGATGTGCGCGATGAAACCAACACCGCAAGCATCCTTTTCATGCTCGGGGTCGTAGAGACCTTGGGCGGGCGGTAGGTGGAAGAGAGTCTTCGTGTCGTCTTTCATCGTTTCCAACTTTGTTGCCAAGTGTTTGCAGTGATTCCCTTCGCCTGGTCGGCCTCGGTGAGCAGGTAGGCTGCACGGGCAACGATGGTGATCACCCTTGTCCGCCGCCCTCGGCCCACGTCGGCTTGACTCAGGCGACAACCGACTTTGCCGTCCCGGTGTCGATTGTGCCGCTTGCCACGGACAGCTTCCCGCTGCCGGATTTACCTCGGTTTCCCGATTCCAAAGGTCTGCCCAACAGCAGCGAGCCAAACTCGCTGGCGGCCCGGCTGAGACGACCTGAACGACGGAAGATAATGCCGAGCGGCCGCGTCATGCGCAACTCACGACATGCCACCACTCGTAATGAGCCATTCGCCGTCTCACGTCGCACCGCGGCCTCGGGAACAATCCCGATTCCCCGGTTGGCTTGAATCGCGCGAATCATCGAATCCGCGTTGTCAAACTCCATTCGAACGTTGACCTCAATGCCCGCGCGAGCCAGGCATTGATCGATCTCCTGACGAAGCTGCAACTGTCGATCGAACCCGATCATGTCGAGCCGCCGCAGTTGCGAAAGCGTCACCTCATGCTGAGATGCCAGAGAATGCTCAGCTGAACAAACAATCCGCATCGGCTCCTGCTGCCACAACACATACTGCAGCTGCTTCGTGCTCCGCGGAAAGCTGACCAAGCCGAAATCAACTTCCCCCTCGGTTGTCATTTCAAAAACGCGATCATTCGACCCGAATTCAGTCCGGATCTCGACTTCAGGATGGAGCCGGGCGAACGCTTCGGAAGCCTCCGGCATGTAGCTCAGACCCACCGAAACAATTGAGCCGACGGTGATCTGACCGCTGAGCTGCTCACTGGTGCTGCGGACTTCCCGCTGCAGCCGCTCGTAGCTACGCAGAATCCCCCTCAGACCACTCAGGTACGTCTTGCCCGCAGGGGTCAAGACCAGGGGACGTTTGGAGCGATCGATCAGCTGAACCCCAACCGATTCCTCCAAGTGCTGGATCGCTTGGCTAGCCGCACTCTGGGTCAAATGATGGATCGCCGCAGCCTTGGAAAAGCTGCGTTGCTCGGCGATCGTGCAGAAAAGCTCCAGCGTGCGGAAATGCAACCTTCGTCCCTATGAAGCCCCCAAACCACCCAGTATTAGCATTACTAATATCCTGAACCCGGCATGAAATCGGATTAATGCAACAAGTTAGGCAGCTCTGATTCCCGCGTCAAGTCGCTTTGCCAGCGGCGGCGACGAAAGGGTGCACCTCGCGGTTTGCGACTGGCACATGGTTTGTCGGAATGCGGGCCGGAGAATGCCGTAGAGCCCACGGAAAGCCCCCCCTCGCAAGGAGGTTGTCCGGGAATTCGAAGTAGGCCGAATCAAGCGAAGCGCCGATCCGGCATTGAACTTCGATTCAATGCCGAGCGAGAACCAACGCCGGATCGGCGTCGCTGCGCTCCTTGATCCGTCGAGAAGTCTCGCTGCCGAACGAATCAGGGAGCGACGGCCGGCATCCGCCGGCTCAGCCCGCGGCCGACCCGTACCAACGCTTGGGGAGCGTGAAAGCATACAAAATCGTGATCCCGCCGGCACTGAGGAAGGCCCAGGGGAACCATTCTTTTGGCCGCCATTCGCGGGTGTTCGCCGAAGGAATCCCGACCGGATTAAGAAAACTCTCGGCGTTGGTGCCGGACGCGGAGTAGAGGCTGGCACTGTCAATGACGAGGCATTCAAAGCCAAGAATGATCGCCATGACGCCTAGAGCAATAAAGAGAGATCGCCACATTGGTCAACTTCCCACAGACGGAGAGGAATAGGAGGTTCAACGACTGGGATCGGCAAGTCCGAAGCCCACTCGCCAACTGCAACTCGGCACCACACATTTCCCGCACAGCCGACACAACCCGGCG
>JARFQX010000236.1 GCA_029287555.1 Rubripirellula sp.
CGATCCATTTGAATCGCCACCGCGTAGATATCCGCAAGCAGTCGCCACTCGTTGGACAGCTCGTCGAGGGTGATGTCGATGCCTTGGCCCCCGGGATCGGCCGGCCCACCATGGGGAATGATGGAACGTGGCGGCACTTCAACGTTGGCGACCTTCTTGTGTTTCATCGAAAAGGCACGCTGCTCGTATTCGCGGATGCGATCAAGATGATCGGCAACACGTGATTTCGATGCCCCGCCGAGCGGTGAATTCGGTCCGGTGTAAAAACGATAGTCCTCGACAACCGAATCAAGGACGCTGCGACGCAGGCGTTGTCGAACGGAGTTCTTATCGCCTTCCGATGCGTTGATGCTGCCAAAGACCCGGTCGAAAAGATCGCGGGGCTTCTCCTGGATCGTCGCGGCAACTGTCCCGTCCATGTTGTAGCTGTGGACGTAGCGACCCACGCGACTACGGCGAAAGTAGGTACCGCCGATCAATGTCGGTACCATGCCCGACGGCATGCCCTTGGGATAGTGCGTCTGTCGAATCACTTGATCGATAGAAGGCCCTCCCGACTTGGCTTCTCCGTCGGGCGGTTCCGCCGTGAAGGCGCCCGATGCCCCATCGTAATGGGCATTGCTGCCCTTTTCGTCACAGCGAATCTGGTCGACATTACGCATGATCAACAGCTTCTTGCTCAACGGCTCAAGCGGTTCCATGACGCCCTTGAATCCTTCCTGCTGCAGCGGAGCCGGGATCCCCAAGCCGAAGAAGACGTTGAAGGCACGGACGGGAACTTCCCTCTGCCCTGCCGCCACAGCCTTTGAGACGAGCATCTCTTCGAGCAGTGGAAGCCCGATGGTTGCGGCTCCCATGCTTCGCAGCATGGTGCGTCGGTCAAGCTTCTCGTTTCGCATTCGTTTTCTCCGAGTGTTTCAACCAACCGTCACGAGTCTCCGACTCGGGACGTGATACGACAACGTCTCGCTGCTAGCGGGTCCGTGTTTTCTGAACCAGATCACTCATTACAATTTCGGTCACCAGCGCGGGGTAAGTTCCGCCACCTTCGCTGGCCGAGCGATGAATCCGCTGGACCTCGGCGGCATCCGCGGCCCCCAGCGGACGACCCAGAGCAAACTGGGTGAGCTTCCAGGTAATCGTTTCTCGCACGCGATCGCTGCCGGCCAACAGATCCATCAGCTCTCCCGAGTCCTGGTATTCTACTAGCTCGGCGGTTCCCGGGATGAGCAGGGAGCCGTCGGCGCGAAGCGGATTCCCGAATTCATCCTCGCGATGAAAGGCTCCCAGGCCGTCGAACGGCTCGAGCCCAAAAGCCAGCGGCTCGAATTTCTTGTGACACCCGCCACAAGCAACATTGTCAATTCGCTTCTCGGCGATGATCCGCTGCGAGAGCCCGGGCTTGGACGGAACGGGCGTGGTGTCGACGCCTGGCGGCGGGGCCCCGATAATGCCGCGCAGAACGTCTTTGAGCACGAACAAGCCGCGCGTGACCATCGACGCATCATCGCCGCCAATCGTGAGCACGCTTCCCTGGGTTAGTAGACCGCCTCGCGATTCGACCTTTGACAGGTCGTAACGCATCAGCCCTTCTCCCTTCGCCTCCAGCCCGTAGTGCCTTGCCAGACGGCCGGTCGCGTAAGTGAATTGTGCATTGAACAGATCGGAAAGCGGTCGGTTCTGCTCCCAAACGAGATCCTTAAAGAAAGCGACCGTCTCGTTTCGCATGTCCTGGCTCAAGGCGGGTTCCCAGTTGGGAAAACGCTCGCCGTTGGGCT
Source organism: Rubripirellula sp. (assembly GCA_029287555.1). Taxonomy (GTDB): domain Bacteria; phylum Planctomycetota; class Planctomycetia; order Pirellulales; family Pirellulaceae; genus Rubripirellula. The sequence continues at coordinate 1,779 of JARFQX010000236.1, forward strand.
GCATGTTGCTGAGTCGGTCAAGGTTTAACCAATCGGAGACGAAACGGGTTGATCGTTTGACGGCCCGAGGATCGGTTAACATGCGTCGCACCTGCTGGCGACAATCCTCTTGGCTCAAGAGATTTCCCTCGGCCGCCGCCTCAAGCAGTTCTTCGTCTGGAGGTCCACCCCAGAGGATGTAGCTCATTCTCGACGCCAATTCGAACGGGCCGACCGGAACCTCACCACCGTCACCCCGTTGTTGCTCAATTCGATAGATAAAACGCGGCGCCTGCAGCATCGCTTCGACCATCAGGGCGACGCCCTCCTGGTAAGTGCCGCCGGCGCTGGCGACCGCTGTCAGGATACCGCTGTAATTGGTCACCTCTCGATCGTCCAGCGGGCCCCGCAACAGCCACTGACCAACCGACGCGACAAACTTTCGCGCCGACGCATCGGTGTTCAGGCTTCGCGACTTGGAAAAGCGATCCGCGAACTTCAGCACATCCATTCGATCCACAATCATCTCGGCCAAACGTGCGTAGGCTTCGACATGCTTCAAATCGATGTTCAGGTTGTACGCCGTGTTGCTGAAGCCATCGGCACGAAGATCGGGCGGCAACCATTCGATGGCTTCTTTTGAGATATCGACTCCAACCGCGCTGCGCACCGTTTCGATGTACTCGGGCACGGTCAGCCGCTGAATCCACAGTTCGCTGGCGCCGGGGTTGCCCGCGTAGACAGCCGGATCAATCACTTCCAGGGGCCAAGCAGCGCCATCGTCGATCCATTTGCGGATCAGCGTCTTGTCGTCGTCGGACAACGCTTGACCGCTGGGCGGCATGTCGCCCGAGTCGATCTGGTCCCACAACGCACTCTCGTTCGATTTGCCGGGCACGATGACGACCCCACTTTCGCCGCCGGCCATCGCCGCGTCTCTTTGCGACAAGTCAAGCCCACCTTTTTTGATTGCCGAGTCGTGACATTCCAGGCAGTTGCGAGCGAGGAGGGGCGCGACCTCAATTGCAAACTTCCGTTCGGCCCGCGCGGCGGCGAGCTTTTCCGCCGCGTGCGGATCGACGCCTGCTTGCGGCCCGGCCTGGAAGTTCTGGACAACTTCGTTGGCGGAAAGCGCTCGGCTGTAAATGGCAACCAGATGCAACTCTCCGAGCCACGGCCGGCCGCCGGTCAACTCATCGGCCAACGACAACTTGAATTCATCTCGCCAATTCGAAACCGCGCCCGCGACCTGCTTCGAAGCTGACGGATTGCCGTCCATGTAAAGACGAGCCTGTCCCGATCGATCGCGTGTGTAGACGACGTGCGTGGTCGCAAGGGCAACGGACTTCTTCGGGCCAGCGGTCGATGGGTTCCCGTTCGCATCGGTCGACTTGGTGCGAAAACGAACGTCGTAGCGGTTGCCATCTTGGCCCAGCGTAAAGTTTCGCTGACTGGCGTTGGTCGAAAGCGAAACGATTCGTGCTGGCCCGTCTTGCCGGTCATCGCGTGGCTTGATCCAAGCCTCGATGGTCAACTCGCCGCTCCGCTTGACCGCCGATGTGATCTTACTCGCTGGGTTTTTGGAACGAATCTTTGCCGCCGAACGCACAAACAAAGCTCCCTCACGCCACTCAACGGCTGCCTTCTCTCCGATCACCAAATCAAGCGGCCGTCGAAACCCCGACCGATCCTTGACCTGATCTCCGGCGCCTGCCTCGAAGGTGTAGAGCACACAAAGATCGTGGCTGACTCGGGACGCGTCCGCGGCGAGCATCGCCGTGCAGTGAACCAGTCCACCTACCAATGCTGCACACACAACGACCGCGTGCAGCAGTTGCCCGTGACGACCTAAGCAAGCCAATGGAGTTACAATATGCCTCATCGGTTCCCATGATTCGTTTGCGGAGGTCCCAGTCGATAGTAGGTAAGCGAGACCGGGATGTCAGCTATTCTAGCCGAATCCACCGCGTACGCGATTGTGCGAGGCACTAGAAATGGCGCACCGACCCACATGATCCTTCTTGCCATTGGTAATCACTGTTTCATGATTCGACCTCTCTGGTACGCCGTGCTCGTTGGCCTCATGGCACTCGGCCTGTGGACTTTGGTCCAGGATCGACGCGAACTGGGTGATTTGCGACGTGAGTCGGATCGACTGGGAGCGATCGTCGGCGAGATAGACACGGAAGATCCTTCCCGCATCCACATCGTAAACGTGGCTGACAAGGGACCGAATGAATTGTTGTGGCGGGTATTTCTGCCTGCAGGCCACTCCTGGACGACGACCCGTCACATGGCCTCCGGAGGTCGAAGCAGCCACCATCAATCGAGTTCATCTTCCTCGGCCGACATGCTGGTGCGGTACTGCCTGCGGGAAAACGAGAAGGGTTGGTCGACATTTCTCGTACACGGTAGCGGAGCGAGTTCGAGCTCCATTCAGCAGGAAATCGGAGAATTCATTGACGAGCATTGGCAGGACTTGCACGTCCAGATCGCCGCGTCGGAAGGCCAACTTGACGTCGCGACCAATGAAGTTGTCACCCTGCTATCGATTGAAGTGCCTCCGGAGCTCATGGAACTGGCGGAAGCAAGACTGAAGCCTTACGTCGTGACTCGATTGAAAGAGGCGCCGGTGATGAAGATCGAGATCGGCTCGGAAGAAGCCTTTGCCATTCGCGAGAAGCA
>JARFQX010000315.1 GCA_029287555.1 Rubripirellula sp.
ACCAAGGTGTCACGCTTCCGGGTGCCAACTTATCTATGCCCCAGCGAGGTGAATGATCGTCTGCGCACCGATTCCGAGGGGAAGCCCAAGCACTCTCCACTGAGTTATGGCTACAACGCGGGGCCCTGGTCCGTGTACGACCCGAGTGGGCGACGTGTCGGTGAAGGTGCTTTTCTGGCAGGTCGCGAGTCGCGTTGCCGGGACTTGCTCGATGGAATGTCCAACACGATGGCTTTCTCGGAGGTCAAAGGATGGAATCCCTATTACCGTGACGCTGGCCATCTCGGTCCGCTGGAAATGCCGAGCGACGAGCTCACCATTTGTCAGCTCGCTGGATCACTCAAGCTCGATACCGGGCATACCGAATGGGTCGACGGCCGTGTGCATCAAACCGGCTTCACTGCAACGTTCCCCCCCAATCACAACGTATTGTGCACAGTCGACGGTATTGAATACGACGTCGACTTCACCAACATGCGCGAAGGGCGGCCGTCGGATGCGTTGACGTATGCGGCGGTGACCTCAAGAAGCTACCACCATGGGGGCGTCAGTTCGGCGTTGATGGACGGCTCGGTCCGTTTAATCAGTGACTTCATCGACGAGCAAGTATGGCAGGCGATGTCGACTCGGGCGGGCCACGAGTATGTCGACGTACCGGATTGAGGGCTGGTGGCGATCGCGGCGGATTTCGTCTTCGACCTGCTCAGCTGCCTCGTCGGATCTCCGAGCCGGCAAAGCGGATGATGAAGCGATAGACCTTTTTCTGGTAGTGCTCGATCTCTCCGGTTTGCAGATCGAAGCGATGGGGAATGTCATGACGTCGGATATCGACGGTCGCGTGGTAGCCTCGTTCGGAGAAAACGTCGATCAACATCGCCAACGCATCGTTATCTTCCCAAAGGGGATCTTCTGAGTTGATGTTGGCGTGACCCGAGATTGCGTGCCGAACCACGATCGGCATCATCCGCTCTTCGATGCATTGCACCACCTGGTGAAACAATTCGGTCCGCTCAATCTCGTACTCGTCCAATCGAGTTACCAGTTCGCGGCGCGCGTGGCTGACGATCTCACTGGCCAATGGAAGCGTTTGCAGCGTGTGGAACGTGCGCGGATCGAGTTCAAGCGAGCTTTGGTATTCAAGTTCGCGAAGGATGTTCTCCTGGACAACTTCGAGCGGAGCCTGGGCATTGATGAAGTGGTAATGGAAGAACTGTTTGAGTGAAACCAGCGCGTTGTACGTTTGTTCCTTGAAGACGCGGTAACGGTTTCTGGCCAGGTCTTCGTTGAAGTCGGTCGGACGTTCCTCCCAGAGTTCGCCGATCCCGGTTCGCTGAACTTCTTCGTTGTGCGCGATCGTTTGCCGGCCGCGTTTGAGTTGGCGGGCGACACTCTCGGATTCGTCGACAAACAGCACCATGATGTGAAAAATCGGCTGCTTGAAATGCACGGCCTCGGATGTGTTGGCAAATTCTCGCCGCAGAGCGATGATTTGGTCATAGAGCAACTTCAAACACTCAACCTGGACCGTGGTCCGCGGAAAACCGTCCAGGATCGCGCCGCTTTGAAAGGAAGGCTCCAGCAGCTTCCGAAAGACGAGGCCAACGACCTCGCGATCACCCACCATGCCTCCCTGGGCCTTGATAGCCTGAGCCTCGGGGCTGCTCAGCAGCTCGCTGACAACAATCGGCGGTTCGGGGATATCACGAACTTGCCGAATGAAGTCGGTATTGGTTCCCTTGCCCGATCCGGGTGCACCGCCCAGTAAAATCAATTCCCGGGGAAAACGCAGGTTCACCCTGTCGAACTCGGACTCGAGTTCCTTCCAGACGGAATTGAAAATCAGCTGCGCGTCTTTGACTTCCAAATCAACCGGCGGCTGTGGTTTCTTAACCGTTTCGGAGCTACTCACGGTGGATCCGTTGGGAAAAAAGGGGGCAAACTTGAGACTCGTCCCGAAATGCGGAGCAAGTTGAACGACTCAGAAGCCCCATTCTAGGAGTTTTCGGCGGCGCTGCCATTGACCTGCGACGATCGATGCTGCGACATCTCGCGCCATCACGGCTGCCCCCGCATTGTTGCACTGGAAACCTCCCTTGGGGACATTAGTGCGGTCGACGGCTCCGATCTGCGAACCGTATCGCAAGTGGTCGCGAATGAGCGGTCGTGAGCGGGTTCGGTGGAGGTCTCTCATTTTCAATCCTGTCCGACCAAGTGGGGCAAGGACGGTTACCGCGGCCGAGTCGATCGGAACGGATCGAGTCAATTTTCACGGCGAAACAAATCGCATGGCGGACGAATTCAAACCATCGAGCGATCGCCGATCCGATCGGTCATCGTCGACTTCGAGGTTCCCAATTCGCGAAGTCACAGTTCGCGAAGTCACGTTCGAGCACAGTTCCCAGTTTGTTCCTCTGCTTCAGCATCTTGGTTGCTCGCTGCTTGTTTCGACCTACGCGGCTGGCAAAGTTGTGTCGGTGGGTGTCCAAAATGGGGAATTGAAGCTTGGCTTCAGCAATTTTCAACAGGCGATGGGCGTTGCCGTTGGACCGGAGGGATTGGCGGTGGGCGGACCCAACCTGGTTTGGTTGCTGCGAGATGCCCAGTCTTTGGCCGACCAGATTGATCCCCCGGGAAGCTACGACCGCGGATTCTTGACCCGGGAGTCCTTTGTCACCGGCAATATCCATGTCCACGAGTTGGCGTGGTCGCACGCAGGCGAATTGTGGTTGGTCAACACGCTCTTTTCCTGTTTGTGCACGTTGCACGAGGACTACTACTTTGTGCCCCGCTGGCAACCGCCGTTCATCACGTCCCTTGCGCCCCAGGATCGATGTCACCTTAACGGACTGGCGATGGCGCAAGGTGTGCCGAAATACGTCACAGCTTTGGGGACCAGCGATGAACCTCGTGGCTGGCGCGATTCGAAGGTGAACGGCGGGATCGTGATCGACGTTGAATCGGGCCGCACCGTCGCCGATGGTTTCTGCATGCCGCACTCCCCACGAATCCATCAGGGCCGTCTGTTGTTGCTCGACAGTGGACGTGGCCGACTCGTGAAAGTCGACCCCGATGATGGAACGGTCGAACTGCTTGCCGAGTATCCCGGTTATGGACGAGGGTTGGGCATATGCGGGCCAATCGCTTTTGTTGGGATGAGCAAGGCGCGCGAGACATCGGTCTTTGGCGGCGTGCCGATCTGCCAAGATCGAGGGGCCATGAGATGCGGGATCGTGGCCGTCGATTTGATCTCCGGGCGTTCGTTGGCCTATCTCGAATTCAAGACGGGGGTCGAAGAGTTGTTTGACGTCCAGGTCGTTGCGGGAACTCGCAACCCTGTCGTTTGCGGACCCTTTCCCGTGCAAGACCAGCAAACCCCTGTTTGGGTTGTGCCGCCCCCCGAGGCTGCGCGGGGGATTCCAAAACAGTCGAAGATTGGAACGGTTTCTCGCCGACAAGCGTCCAATTCCTCACTAAACTGGCCTTCGGTGCCTGGACGCACCGACCCGCCTTTTCGCTCCTGATCCACTCTCTTCTCTTTGCTTCTCCTGAGATCAAGCAACATGGCTTTGATGCGTTCAAGGGTCGCAGCCGACCCAAGAAATTCGCGTAAGGGACGCCGCGTTTCCCGCAGGAACGGGACCCGTCGACGAAGACTTGTTCCAGCACTGCAGCAACTTGAACCGCGGCATTTGTTGGCGTTTTCCGCCAACGTCTTTGCTGACATCAACCTGTTTGGTGTCTCGTCGATCCCCGATTCTTTCGTGGAATTTGGCGACGAAGTCTTTTTCGTGGCCAACGACGGACGCACCGGAAGTGAACTCTGGAAGAGTGACGGTTCGGAAGAGGGAACGGCTCTGGTTGCCGATATCAATCCGGGCCCGAACGGTTCCCTTCCTTCCGATTTGGTGGTCTTCGGAAACGATCTCTTCTTTACGGCGCTCGACGAAGATGATGAATTCGATATTGGGAAGAGCGATGGGACGACGGAGGGAACGGTCAAAGTCTTTGATGCTGACGCGGAAGGTGTTTATGAGATCCAACAACTGACTCCCTCCGGCGAGCGAATCTTCTTCACCGCTTTCGAATTCGACTCCGGCTATGAGCTTTGGGCGACCGACGGGACCTCGTCGGGAACGGCTCTGGTGAAGGATATCAACCTGGATCAAGGGATATCGGAACCGCCACGG
>JARFQX010000467.1 GCA_029287555.1 Rubripirellula sp.
GCCGTTGGCCGTAAGGCCTCGGGCAAGGCGCGCTGCCCGGCCGCTCACGCGTCACGGCTCACTTAAATCAACAAGCCGTCACGCGTCGCGGCTCACTTAAATCAACAAGCCGTCACGCGTCGCGGCTCACTTAAGTCGACAAACCGGTCAGCGAGGGATGAGCGAAGATCAAATTCTCCTCGCTGACGGGCCTGTTGATTTAATACCATTCATAACCCGACGCGTGAGCGAGGACGCCCGTACTAGCGATTCGCGGCGGTTCGTTCCTCGCTAACGCGTCGGGTTTCGATTAAATCAACAAGCCGGAAAGACCGCCGGCCGGCTTCGTGTGGGAACAAAGTGTGCAGCCCGTTATCCGGCATACTCGGCACTGAAGAACTCTTTGCTCTTTTCGACATCTGGATTGATGGTCCGGCTGCCTTCCTGCCAGTTCGCTGGGCAGACTTCGCCGTGCTTGACGAAGTGTTGAAGCGCCTGCACCATCCGCAACGCTTCATCGACGCTTCGCCCAAGGGGCAGGTCGTTGACGACCTGATGGCGCACGATTCCTTCGCGATCGATCAAGAAAAGTCCTCGCAAGGCAACGCCGCTATCGTGCAAAACGTCGTAATCGCGGGCGATCTGCCTGTCCAGGTCGGCGATTAGCGGATACGCCGTCGGCCCGATCCCACCTTCGCTGCGTGGTTTCTGCGTCCAGGCCAAGTGGGTGAAGTGGCTGTCGACCGAAACACCGAGAATCTCGCAATCCAAGTCGGCGAACTCCTTGGCCCGGTCGCTGAAGGCAATGATTTCGGTCGGGCAGACAAACGTGAAATCGAGCGGCCAGAAAAACAATAGGACGTACTTGCCTTCATAATCGCTCAGGGATAGATGCTTGAACTGTCCGTCCGGCATGACCGCTTCTGCTGAGAAGTCCGGAGCCCGTTGGGTGACCAAAACACTCATGGCAAACTCTTGCTTTGGGTTAGTGGTGAGGAATGGAGGAGTGGAGGAATGGCAGCCGACGACGCATCGTCCGCTGGTAGATCGTCCGCTGGTAGATGGCTGAAGACTCTCAATCACTATCGAAAGAATGTTGTGCTTCGACAACCCGGGAGCAATCGATGCGAATTGGAACCCAGGTCACTCCATCTTTTCGGTCGGGTCGATTCGTTTTCCCTCCCAGTAGAAGCCGTCTTGCCGCTTTTCGAGGATCCGGTGACGGCTGCCAGGCGCCAGCGGCTTGTCCGCCTTGGGAAGCCACGCCGCCAAACGATCGGCCACCGCCCGGTGCTCCTGGCTGACTGAATCGCCGAACAACAAGTTGCGAGTCTCTTCCGAATCCGTTTGGCGATCATAAAGTTCCTCTGCACCATCGGCGTAGCGGATGTAGCGCCAGCGTTGGTCACAGGCGGAGTGATTGCCCGCATTATGCGTGCAGATCGCCGGACGCTCGCGCGGCGCCTGGGGATTGGCGATCTGCGGTGCCAGGCTGATTCCCTCCATCCCATCGGCTTGAGGGATCCCCACCAGATCGGAGATTGTGGGATACAAGTCGAGCAACTCGGCGGGCTGATTGCACTTCTTGGCCACCGGGACACCCGGACCCGCCAAGATCAACGGCACGCGGGTCGATCGGGTCCACAGGGAGTTCTTTCCCGAGATCGCCTTTTCGCCGAGGTGATAGCCGTGGTCACTCCAGAGCACAACAATTGTATTTTCCGCAAACGGAGACTGCTCCAGCGCGTCCAACACGCGTGCTACCTGACTGTCAACGAAGCTGATACAGGCGAGGTAAGCCCGCACTAGTGGACGAAGTTGGTCGTTGGCCTCGAGCCAGCTGGTACGAGGTTCGGGCAGGTACCAGTGGATGTACCAGGAAGAGGCCGGCGTGTCGTCGCGATCACCGGCGAGGATCGGCGGCATGGCGAATCCATCGTTCGGATACAAGTCGAACCATTTCTGGGTGGCGTAGCAGGGAACGTGAGGAAGGAAAAAGCCAACCGACAAAAAGAACGGTTGGTCTTCAGGCATCTTCTTGATCTCGTCAACGGCCCAAGAGGCAACAGCCCAGTCTCCCTTGTCTTCGTCGCGATGCGGAAAAGTTCCCCAATCCATCAACGGATTATTTCCGCCCGGTGTCGGGCCGATGATCTTTCGCTTCGGTCGGACTCCAACGCCTGCAGGCGGACCCCAAACATCACTTTCCGCTTCGCCTTCGCGTCGTCCGTAACCACCATGGTAGATCTTTCCCCCGATCAACGTTCGATAGCCATGTTCGTGAAAGTGCTGCGGCATCGTCACGAGCGAAGCTAACTCGGGGACGTTGCGGATCCAAGGCGCCAATCCGTAAACACCCGTCGACGAGGGACGCTTTCCCGTCATCAAGGACGTGCGACTCGGGTTGCACAGCGGTGCCTGGCAGTGAGCGTTTGTAAAGGTCAACCCTCGCTCGGCCAAGCGAGCCATCGCCGGCGTCTTGACGTCGGGATGACCACCGAGAGGCTCCACCCAATCGTTCAGATCGTCGATCGCGATCATCAACACGTTGGGACGCTTCGGCGACTGGGCCGACGCGTCAACGATGGCGAAACAATGGGTGATCGCGGAAACGAGGCAGAGAAAGAATGTACGTCTCATGAGGTCCAGCAGGAGTCAGGTGCGAGAATGGGAATCACCACAGACCGGCATTCTAACTCAATGTCGCGCCCCGATGAGGCAGTCATGAGGATCTGCAACGCGAGGCGGGAATTCGCACCGATCTCGGCCTGTTTCTCAGCGGGACGGAGTCGACAAGGGCTGCTCCGAAGATGTCATCTGGCGAACGTCCTGCAAGAGACGATCGACCTCCGCTCCACTCGTCGCCCACGAGCACATCAGTCGAGCGATGCCAGGACCAATGAACTCGTAAAAGACCCAACCCATCCGATGAAGACGCTCGACGACTCCCTCGGGAAAATCAACGAATACGGCATTGGCTTGGACCGGTGAAACAATCGACACCCCCGTCATTTGACTCAGGCCCTTCGCGAGTCGCATCGCCATCGCATTGGCGTGCGCCGCGTGTCGCAGCCAGATGCCGTCGGTAAGCAGACCGACCCAAGGAGCGGCCAGGAACCGCATTTTCGAAGCGAGTTGCCCGGCCTGCTTGCAACGATAGGCGAACTCGCGCGACAGTTCGCGATCAAAAAAGATCACGCACTCGCCGACCGACATGCCGTTCTTGGTGCCACCGAGACACAGAACGTCCACACCCCGCTTCCAAGTGATTTCCTTTGGAGCGGTGTTTAACGAAGCGACGGCGTTGGCAAAGCGCGCACCGTCCATGTGCAGGTTCAACTGAAATCGTTTGACGACTTCATCCACCCGGTCGAGCGATTCATGGTCGTAGACAGTGCCCATTTCTGTCGACTGCGTGACACTTAGCACCTTGGGTTTGGGGAAATGAATATCCGTTCTCTTGCGGACAACTCTGGCAACCTGGTCCACATCAACGCAGCCGCCTTCGCCCCCGACGAGTAATAACTTGGTCCCGTTGGAAAAAAATTCCGGACCCCCGCACTCGTCCGTTTCAACGTGTGCCAATTCGTGGGCGATCACGCTGTGGTACGACTGGCACAGCGAAGCCAGGGCGAGCGAGTTTGCAGCGGTGCCGTTGAAAGCGAAGAAAACGTCACAGTCGACCTCGAAGATCTCGCGCACCAATTCGGCTGCCCGCATCGTCCAAGCGTCCTCGCCGTAGGGGGATGCGTACCCATGGTTGGCTTCGATTGTGGCGTTCATCGCCTCGGGGCAAACACCCGCCGTGTTGTCACTGGCGAATTGGCATCCGGGTTCGATCATCATGCGTTGCTTCTCGCGATGCCAGCGGTGTGGATTCGAGGTGAACTTACTTGTCGGAATCTTTCTCCGAAGATTCTGACTCCTCCACAAACTTCAAGGAAGCGCTGTTCATGCAATATCTCAGCCCGGTCGGCCGCGGCCCGTCGTCAAAGACATGTCCGAGATGGGCTTTGCAGCGGCCACAATGGACTTCGGTCCGAGCGTAGAAAAGTCGATAATCCGTTCGAGTGCCAATCACCTTTGGGCTGATCGGGGCGTAGAAACTCGGCCATCCGGTTCCCGACTTGTACTTCGTCTGGCTGCTGAAGAGTTCGCGGCCACAGACGACGCACTCGTAGATCCCCTTCCTCTTATTGTCCCAGTAGCGATTCCGGAACGCCGGCTCGGTGGCCTCATTTTGAGTGACGTCGTATTGGAGGCGAGTGAGCATCCGCTGCAGCTCTCGCTTGGTCTTGGGAACGTACGGCTCCTCTTTGGCCTGCCTTGCTTCAGCAGATCGGGTGGTCGATTTACCTTGGGCGGTGGGAACTGTCTCGGCTTGGTTTTCCGCGATGGCCAACGCAGCCCAAGATGCTAGAAAGATCGATCCAGCCAAGACCAAGAGCGTGTAGCGTGGACGCAAGTTCATGGGTTCAACTCCTACGAGCGATGCGATATTTCAAGTATGGTTGGGAGGACCGTTCAAGGGCAAGTTGTTTTGTCTTGGAGCTCGCTGACCGACCGTACAACGGATGTTCCTGTACCATTCCGTCCAGCTCCGCAGATTGCCTCGCGGCGCCCTTTTCCCCCTTGGATTCTACGATGCGGGTCCAGCTCCGCCAGATTGCCCTCTCCATCGCGGGTCGAAGTGTGCTTGAGGGGCTCGATTTGTCCACCGATGAGAACGAATACGTCGTGATTTTGGGGCCGAGCGGATGTGGAAAGACATCCACGCTTCGGATCATCGCAGGGCTGCAGAAAGCCGATCGCGGCGAGGTCCGGTTTAACGACACTCCCGTGACAGCCAAGCCACCCCGAGAACGCGGGGTGGCGATGGTCTTCCAGCATGACGCGCTCTACCCGCACCTAACGGTCGAGAAATCGATCCTGTTGGGTCTTGGTGGGGGAACCCGCGATCCGGATCTTTCTTCGCGATTGAAAGCTGCCGCGGAGATGACGCAGATCGCCGGATTACTCGACCGCTTCCCGGATCAGCTCAGTGGTGGTGAGCTGCGCCGCGCCGCAGTCGCCAAAGCCATCGTGCGTCGCAGTCCCGTCCGTTTGCTCGACGAACCTCTCTCGGCGCTCGATGCATCGGCGCGGCACCTGCTGCAGGATGATCTGCTGCGTTGGCATCGAAAGGTCCCCGGAACCACCATCCATGTCACGCACGATGGTTACGAGGCCATGCGCATGGCCGACCGGATGGCGATTTTGCACCAGGGACGCATCGTGCAGTTTGACTCGCCCGACAAGATCTACCACGAACCAACGAGTTTGGCCGCGGCCTGTGCGATCGGTTCTCCATCGATGAATCTGTTCCCCGCCCGGATCGAGTCGAACTCGCTGGTGATGTCCGATCCCCGGATTCGTGTAGCACTCGAGCATTCAAGTTTCGGGCCGGATTGCGACGTGGTGTTGGGTGTCCGACCGGAATCGCTGCGAGCGGTGTCGGGCGAGGAACCGTCGCTCAGAGGACTCCAGGTGACCGCGAATCCGGTCGAAATTCGTCGAGACATTTACGGTTGGCGGGTGCGTGCCGAGATCGACCAGTTGACGATTCACGGAGAAATGAACAACGCCGTAACCGATGGCCTCAGCGATAGCGAGAAGACGATTCGACTGCGAGCCGATGAGTCGCAGTTGCATCTTTTCGACGCGTCAACGGGCCAGCGGTTAAAAGAGATCGGCGCCACGTGAGTATCACTGGTTGCGTCTTAGAGTCCGTTGACGACACGGTCGAACCCGGTCCCTCTGACCAGCGGGCGTTTCCTTCGCTACGATTCCAGCATGGAAATCATGGAGATGCTGTTGGCTTCGATTCCTTTGGTCCTGATCCTCTGCGCGGGGATCTTCGTGCAATCTGCTGCTGGTTTTGCGGCTGGGTTGACGATTGTGCCGGCCTTACTGTGGTGCGGTTATTCGATTCCCGCCGCCCAATGCTCGTTGCTCGTCGCCACGATTCCGCAAAACGTCTGGGGCGTTTGGAGTCTTCGGGAAAGTCTTCAGGCGCGCGAGGTCATCTGGCCCGGACTCGGTCGGCTGGTGTTCTTCCCCCTAGGCGTTTGGGGGCTGTTGCATGTTGACAGGCTCGAGCCGCAAACGGTGCGACAGATTGTCGGAGGTGTTTTGGTCGTGCTGACCCTGGCCATCATGGCCTTTCGGCCTCAGCCGCGTCAAAGTCTTCACCCGTTCTGGGCTTGGCTCGCCTTTCCCATCTCCGGGTTCCTGCAGGGCCTGGTCGGGATGGGGGGACCAGCGATGGTCTTCTGGGTTCAATCGCATGACTGGGGAACCCGCAAGACGAGAGCGTTTCTCTTCTCGATGTACCTGATCAGCCTCGTGCCCGCGTTGTTGGTCCTTGCCCTGGTCTTTGGCACGCGCATCCTGTCGGCGGGGATCGTTTCGGCGATGATCATTCCCGTGTTGTTGGTGGTCACGCACTACGGCCTGATCTTCGGCACCCAATTGGGGCGCCAACGACTGCGGCGCGTGACCTTCGGATTGCTCCTGGTGATGGGAATCGCCGGACTGTTGGCTCCCTGGATCACCGGCTGAAGTCTTGCCCTTCGTTAACGGCTTGTTGATTTAGTTGAAGTTTTCAGGTTAATAGTGAGGCAAGGCCCGCTGCCCGGCCGCTCACGAGCCTGTCGATTTAATACCGATCGTAACCCGACGCGTCAGCGAGGAAGCCCTTACTGGCGATTAACGGCGGTCCGTTCCTCGCTGACGCGTCGGGTTTCGATTA